>DAIPYV010000362.1:0-1509 GCA_036782555.1 Saprospiraceae bacterium | reverse complement strand
CAATGTTTTTCCAGGGGCTTATTGGTGTGATACCCAATTCGTGCATTAGAAATCACAAAACATATGGGAAGCTAAGTAAATATTAGTAATTTCGCAAGATTATAATGTAAGAAAAACATGCAAAATATACCTGTTGATTTTACGAGTAAGAAGATATCACCCTGGGGAGGAATTCATTTGTTTCATAGTGTTTATGAGCGTTATGGTATTCAGAACAAACTGCGGGATTTAGATTTGCCACAACCTGGTTCTAATCGAGGTTTAGATCCTGTAGAAGTGATTGAATCATTTTTGGTAAGTGTTGTATTGGGTGCTAGACGCTTAGCTCATAGCGGCATGTTGAGGTCAGACGAGGTGATTCAAGAGATATTCAAATGGAAGCACGCAAGTCCGAGTGCTAGTACATTCAGCAGATTTTTTCAGCGATTTGACAAGGAATTAAATGACTCAATTTTTCCGGCACTTCAGAGAAAGATATTTGATCAGGTTCAAGTCAAAAAAATGACAATTGATATAGACAGTACAGTTATTACCAGATATGGGACTCAAGAGTATGCTACAAAAGGATATAATCCAGAAAAAAGAGGAAAAGTATCGCATCATCCTGTAATAGCGTTCTGTGATGATGTAAAGATGGTGATTAATGCATGGATGAGAAGTGGTGACAGTCATTCGAGTACAGATATGAAAGGTTTTTTAGATGAACTTTTTCAAATAGTTGATACAGAAAGAATAGGGATGATAAGAATGGATAGTGGGTTTTATAGTGATCAGATAATGAGTGAATTAGAGAATCAACAAACCCCAATAACCTATATCATAAAAGCTAAAATGACTACAAAGCTAAAAACGAGTATCATGTCACAAAGCGGATGGCACAAACCAGGTGGCAAATTAAATGATATCGAATACACTGAATTCGAATATAAAGGAACCAGTTGGAAGGATTCAAGACGAATGGTAGTTTGTAGGATTAAGAAAAAAGAGAGTGATGCAAATACGAATAGACAACGCTTAATTTTCTCTGAAATAGAGGAGCAGGAGTCATATGAATATTATGCATTTGTGACTAATTCGGCACTATCATGTTCACTAATTCATACCATATACAAGAAAAGAGGAGATTGTGAAAATATAATAAAAGAACTCAAATATGACTACTCAATAGATGGCTTCGCATTACAAGGATTTTATCCAATGGAAGCTGCCTTTCGTTTTATTATGGTAGCATTTAATATAATGGTAATTTTTAAACAGTCGCTTGTTACATCAAAGCACTCACATAGGTTATCGACAATAAAGTTCCAATGCATTGCATTAGGAAGTTACATTGTCAGAAATGGGAGAAATAAGATATTGAAACTATCAGCAGAAGGCAAGCGAAGGCACTTTTTGGAAAAAATATTCGAAAAAGTGGAGTTGCTACCACCCAATTTTAAAATCTCTAATGCATGAAATGGGTTTAATATGAAACCTATTGTTCATTTGAAAAGTATTACCGATCTAAAT
>DAIPYV010000361.1:0-1539 GCA_036782555.1 Saprospiraceae bacterium | reverse complement strand
CTTTTTCTTTTCCACTATTTTCATAGGTATTTATCCATCTGTGACCTACGCCCAAATCAAGGGAGACTACAACTGGATTGGGGGTTTTCAGCGCAACAATGTAGAGGGCGGTCGCATGGGCTTCAAATACAATTTTAATAAAAAACCACCTGCAGCGGAATATATCCCTTTGAAATACGGATTTGACAGAAATATAGCTTCCATCAGTGATGACCAAGGCGAATTGCTTTTCTACACCAACGGCTGTGCGGTGATGAATAGATACCATGAGGTTATGCCGCGCGGTGACAGCATCAATGCCGGCAGATATTTTGAGACCTTCTGGCGCGGCGACTGCAATTATGGGTATCCTGGCAAACAAGATATCATGATACTTCCCGATCCCAATTATGATAAGGGGTATTATATATTGCATAAGACTCATACCATAAATAATGGAAATAGTAGAGATTCACTCCAATTTAGATATTCTTATGTGGATATGCAATTAGACAATGGGAAAGGAGACGTCACAAAAAAAAATATAATATTTTATAATAAACAGAATTTGTTATATTCTTTTTTATCGGCTGTAAAACACAGCAATAAAGTCGATTGGTGGGTAGTCCAACCTTTGATAGAAGATAGCTTGATTTCCATTTTTTTAATTAATGAAAATGGAATTAAGTTTCATTCTCTTCAAAATTCACATCAATATTTTAACACCTTTCGTTCCAGTTCTGGCGGTACGGCGAGGTTCAATCACGATGGTAGCAGATATGCTCTTTTTACTTATGAAGATCAGTTACATATTTACAATTTTAATCGCGAAGAGGGCTTTCTTTCAGGACATAAAAAAGTTAACATTATCCATCCGGACTCTATGGTACCACAAGGGATGTTGGCAAGCTTAGAGTGGTCACCATCCGGCCGCTTCATTTATGTCAATACTATTTTGGATTTATATCAATTGGACACATGGGATTTGGATGCTCATGATGCCTTGGTGCATATCGCCACTTATGATGGCTTTATTAATCCATTTCCCACTAGATTTTATTTGATGCATCAGTCACCAGACTGCAAGATCATACTCACACCCGGCAATGGCACCTACTCACTCCATGTCATCCACAAGCCGGATGAGAAGGGCAAGGCGTGTGATTTTGTACAAAATGGTATAGTCCTACCCAATAGCAATAGCGGCGGACTGCCTAATTTCCCACGCTTTAGAGTAGATGAGGAGGAAAAATGTGACCCTACTTTATCTTCCATATTGGGTGAGAGTGTGTACTATAGGCGTGATCTCGAGGTATATCCCTCACCATCAGATGGAAGATATACAGTGAAAATACCTGAAAATATGACTTCTGGTTATATGCGAGTGCTCTCTCTACAGGGTGAGTTAGTCTTCAACCAGTACATCAGCCACTCCTCTATAGCGGAGATAGATATCACAGCACGCACTGCGGGCATGTATGTGATAGAATGGTATCCCGATACATCACAACAGATTTTTTATAGCCGACAAGTCGTAAAACTATAGCATGAGGAATCAGC
>DAIPYV010000360.1:0-1552 GCA_036782555.1 Saprospiraceae bacterium | reverse complement strand
CCATCAAATAAACATCTGCTAATCTGAACATTGGAAAATCAGTATCAGGAAAATCTGCATTTGATCCCTGACGACCATCCGCTGTGATGTTTTTGAATTTAGTAACTGCATATCCAAAAGTAAAATTAGATATATCTTGGTAGGTAGGTATGTCTATATTTTGACCTTCCGTTCCGAAGATACCGCGCCTGTCAAAGCTGGTCAATTTAAATTGGTAAGTATAGTCAGGTCTCGTCATATCGACTAAAATTTCGTGTCCTCCAGATGAAGTCACGGCAATAGTACCTGAAAGCTCTAAAGCGCCATTGGCATCATTGTCACCATAAGAAACGTTATTGTTTTTGTCTCGGATGACAAAATCACCTATTTGCAATTCACCTGAATATTTTAAAAATCCAGTGGTTTCATCCCAAACCAAATCTCTTTCTCCATTAGGTATGGCACTACCCGAAATCACTAAATCACGTCTTTCTAATGTGTATGTATTTACACCGCTTGTTAAATCTACTTTGATATAATACAACCCTTGAGTGGGTACTATAATATTGGCACCATTTGTAACTAATTTTCCGGTACCCGAACCATCGTCACCAAGTTTACCATTTAATGTAGAGCTAGGAAATCTTGTCACTACAAACTCCATATTATCTTGTGGAAAATACCGATATCCTTCAAAAACATTGTTATTGGAAAGTGTAGCCAACTTATTATTATCGTCTATACCATTAAAGTTATTTAAAGTGCCAGGGATATAAATGGCTCTAAGATTTCTACTTCTATTGAAATCAGTGATTATACCTGTCAGACTAGCTGGGAATTTTTCTACAAATGTCCTTGTAGTCCGTGTGCCCCCCCATCCACCAGAAACACCCGAAGTTGAAGGATCTATGGCTCCTCCCAGACCAGCACGAATGATAAATGTCATTCCTCCCCATGTCCTTGTATTGATACCATCAAAAGCAATGGGGAAAATAATCTCATTAGATCTATGATTATCGGCTAAAAACAAATGTGAATAATTAGGCTCTAAACTATAACCTGCATTCAATAATTTTTGACAATAGTTAAGGCACTCTGTATATTTTTTTTCACCTGTGTAAACCTCAGCATTTAAATAAAGTTTAGCAAGTAGCATCCAAATTGCACCCTGGTCTGCACGTGCATACTCATTTGTTCTAGCTGGTTTTATTTTGTTCTCCAGATCTAATAATTCTGACTCGATATACGTAAATAAGTCTTTAGCTTGTATTTGTTTTGGAAAAAATGCCCCTGCAGCATCTGCTTCTGTGACAAAAGGCACATTTCTGAATAAATCTAATGCATGCCAGTAGCTCAGTGCACGTAAAAATCTAGCTTCAGCCCTAAAGTCGGCTATTTCTGTTTTAAGACTAGCATCAACACCCCGACTATTAAGTTTTTCATCAGTGGTTTCTCTAAGAAATTCATTGGCTAAAGGAATTTGATAAAAAATTCTACTATAAAAAGCAAAAGTAAATCCATCGGAAGGTGTCCATTTGAGATCATTAAAATCCCAAATAGTCTGGTCATTCCA
>DAIPYV010000359.1:0-1577 GCA_036782555.1 Saprospiraceae bacterium | reverse complement strand
AACATAAACACCTTTTTAAAATGTTTTGTTTTGTAAAGATATATTTTCACTTTGATGATAATTAATTGTATTTCAAGATGAGCGTGCATGGCACAAGTTGCAAACTTGCGCCAGCAATGCAAACTTGTAATTATATAGTGGGCACAAGTTGCAAACTTGCGCCAGCAATGGCCAACAAAGGAATTATAAACTTGCAAAGACTTAGCTTTCAGTAGGAAAACAACATATTCCCAATTTTTTCCTTTACATTTCTCATTTTTTTGTACTTTTGTGGCTTTTTAAAATCATAATTACAATAATTGTGTTTTTTCAGCACAAGATAATACAGCATATATGAGTCCATTGAGCGAACAAGAGATAATAAGACGTGAAAATCTTCAGAAAATAACTGAAGCGGGTATTGATGCCTATCCATCGGATACTTTTGAAGTGAGTGCTACATCCGCAGAAATAAGGAGTAATTTTAAGGAAGGAGATAGCACTTATCAGAGTGTATCTTTAGCCGGTCGTTTGATGTCGAGGCGTGTGATGGGTAAAGCATCTTTCGCAGAATTGCAAGATGCCAGTGGAAGAATCCAGATCTACATCTCACGGGATGACATCTGTCCAGGTGAGGATAAAATCATGTATAATGATGTATTTAAAAAATGGATGGATTTAGGTGATTTCATTGGCATAAAAGGTTATGCTTTTTATACCCAATTGGGCGAGTGTACTGTCCATGTGACGGAGTTAAAATTATTATCTAAATCCTTACGCCCACTTCCTGTGGTCAAAAAAGACGACGAAGGCAATGTCTATGACGCATTCACAGATCCAGAACAAAGATATCGTCAGCGCTATGTGGATATGGTGGTCAATCCTGAAGTAAGGGATGTGTTCATCAAGCGGACAAAAATGTACAACTCCATCAGAGAATATCTTAACACTAGAGGATATCTTGAGGTAGAAACACCTATATTACAGCCTTTGTATGGGGGTGCGGCAGCGCGTCCGTTCACTACACATCACAATACATTGGATATGAAACTGTATATGCGTATCGCCAATGAACTCTATCTCAAAAGACTGATAGTGGGTGGATACGATGGTGTATATGAGTTTTCAAAAGACTTTAGAAATGAAGGTATGAGCCGATTCCACAATCCTGAGTTCACTCAAATAGAGCTGTATGTAGCCTACAAAGATTACGAGTGGATGATGAATCTAGTGGAAGAAATGGTGGAAAAAATTGCCATTGATTTACATGGTACAACAGAAGTGCAAGTAGGGGAGAATGTGATCAACTTCCAACGGCCTTGGAAGCGATATACTATGTTTGAAGCTATAGAGCACTTTACAGGAATAGATATAAGCGAGATGGACGAAGAGGAACTAAGAGCAACAGCCAAAAAATTGCACATATCTGTAGATAATACTATGGGCAAAGGCAAATTGATTGATGAGATATTTGGTGAAAAATGCGAAGGCCAGCTCATACAACCTACGTTTATCACAGACTACCCTGTAGAAATGTCACCATTGGCTAAAAAACATAAAACTAAGCCTGGCCTTGTAGAGAGATTCGAGGCTATTTG
>DAIPYV010000358.1:0-1579 GCA_036782555.1 Saprospiraceae bacterium | reverse complement strand
TAGAATTTCATTTACAGACTCTAAAACTATGGATTTACCACAATAGTTGAGTACCACTCTATAAATCTTTGTTAAAAGTAACACGAATCACATAAATGATATAACAATAAGTACTATTTTTGCGTCACATTTTTCATGTTATACAAAAACATTCCATGACAAAACATATAGTTCTTCTTATTTTAGCAGCACTGACCATTTTAAGCTTCAACACTATTGATCCACCTACGACTAAAGTGGCATTAGGCGAAAAGCTTTTTTTCGACCCCATCTTATCTGCCAACAGTACAATATCTTGTGCCTCATGTCATAAACCCGAATTTGCATTTGCTGATAATGTGGCTATCAGTCCTGGTGTCGGCGGCCGGTTAGGTGCAAGAAATGCGCCATCGGTTATGAATATAGCTTCGCGATCTGAATTTTTCTATGATGGTCGTGCTACCTCACTGCGCGATCAAATACATTTTCCAATAGAAGATCCATTAGAGATGGATTTGCCTTATTCTGAGGCCGTCAATAGACTTAAGAGACATCCTCAATATTCTGTTTGGTTCAAAAAAGTATATAATGAAGCGCCCAATGAGACTAATCTAGCTGATGCCATAGCCTCATATGAAGAGTCATTAGAAACTTCTGATACGGAATTTGATGCTTGGATGATAGACAAGCCTAATAACTTTAGCAAAGCAGCTGAACGAGGTAGAGACATATTTATGAGCGACAGAGCCAAATGTTTTGATTGTCATTTTGGACCAGATTTTACAGGTGATGAATTCAAGAATGTAGGTCTATATGACGAGAAGCAATACAAAGATAAAGGTAGATATAATGTGACAAAAATCAAAGGCGATTTAGGTAAATTTAAAGTACCTGGGCTGAGGAATGTAGCCATGACATCACCTTACATGCACGATGGAAGCTTTAAAACATTGGAAGATGTGGTGGAATACTACAGCGACCCTTACAAGTTTGTTTCTCATCCCATAAATATTGATACGTTACTCATCAAACCTTTGAATTTAACAGATGAAGAGAAATCAGATTTAGTGGCATTTTTAGAAAGTTTGACCGATAAATCTTTGATAAAAAATAACTAAACAACAGAATACCGCATGTCAAAAAAACAAGTCAATCTATCTTGGGATGATTTCAAGCTTATGGGCAATCCAGAAAATGCAC
Source organism: Saprospiraceae bacterium (assembly GCA_036782555.1). Classification (GTDB taxonomy): domain Bacteria; phylum Bacteroidota; class Bacteroidia; order Chitinophagales; family Saprospiraceae; genus OLB9. The sequence continues at coordinate 400 of DAIPYV010000358.1, read as the reverse complement.
CCGACGAGCCTGTAGAAAAAGAAAAAATTAATATAGCGGCTATGCCCTTAAGAATCTTTTTGGATAAAAAACATAGAGGCGGAAAAGAAGCCACCATCATAAGAGGTTATAATGGCCCTGAGGAAGAAATGGAAAAACTTGGAAAAACATTAAAAACTAAGTGTGGTGTGGGCGGTAGCGTCAAAGATGGAGAGATATTACTACAGGGCAATCACAGAGATAAGGTACTGACGTGGCTAATCGATTGGGGTTATAAACACACCAAAAAAGCAGGCGGATAACTAGTGCTCTGTCCAGTTAAAGAACTAAATAATTTACCACTATCTTGCATAATAAAATTTGAAATCTGAAATTAGAAATTAGAAGGATTGCTGATTGATGATTGATAAAACAAGAAACC
>DAIPYV010000357.1:0-1594 GCA_036782555.1 Saprospiraceae bacterium | reverse complement strand
AGAATACTCCTTTATAAGATGGCGAGGTTGAATAGGGCCCAGGCAAACTTTCATTGAAAACTTTCCATGCATAGGTTTGTAATAAATGGCATTCCCAAAAAAGCCTGGAGTCCCATAAGTTTTGGATCTTTTGTCTTCGATTTCCACATACCTTCTGAGTGAACCTTCCCTATCATCTATACAAAATAAGGCTTGAAAACTTGCTTTTTCTTTAGAAGTGCTGGAAGTCTTTTTGGCTATAATACCACCTAAGACCTGGTCATAATGCGACCATTCAAAGGCTTCCTGCCATAACATTATTATTTTAGTGTATTCCTGAGGTTTAACTTCCGAAAATAAAGGTAATGGTTTTTCATCTAAAAGATGTGTAAGTGGTGCCCAATTTTCTCCAAATTTACTATCTAAGGCATCTATTTCTAAGAGGCATTCAAAAGTTATTAATTCTTTAAGTGTGATTTTTCGGCCATCTATTAATGATTTAGGATTATCTTCAACATAGGCTACCATACCTGAATACCCAGGGTGAGCAAACTGCTGATCAAATATATAATGCTCGTAAAATGTTTCATCACCAATTAGTATTTGTAGTAAGTCTCCTATTTCAGTTTTTGCATTGAGTAATAGTCTTTGTGCACGAGGGGATTTTAGGAGGTGAACGAAAGAGTTTTTTTCTAAAAAGCGTACAGCTTCTAAAAAATTAATATCTGATTTGGGAAAGTTCCAAATACTGACACCTTGATCTAAGTAATGACCTACAAATCTAAACAAGAAAGGATCTATCATTAAATCTGGGTCCAAAGCATATAGTTTTTTCCAGTTTTGTCTTAAAACACCTATTCTTCCTGAATAATTTTCATGGTATTTTCCGAACGTCATCTTATCTTTAATACTTAAAGATTCACCATGTTTCAATATTATTTTTTCTAAGATAAGGTCAGGTATTTTGCCTTGTTTGTATAAATCTCTAAATTCATTCAATGAAAGAGATGTTTTATACCCAAATATTTCTTTGGCCTCAGCAAGTGCTAGGAAAAAAGGTCTGTCCTGAAAAGCATGAAGTGTATTGTGATGCACAAAATCTTTCAAGGGAGCTTGTGCTGGTAGGTAATGCTTGAGATGGTGTATGACATTACCTATTTTAAAAGTTGAATTTTTTATTGGCATCTTATATGCTTTTTGAGTGGACTAATTTTTTGGCAGATAAAGGATGGTTTGAAAGGCTTTTGTGGTCTTCTAGACCTAATACAATAACACTACCTCCTTTTGATGTATAGTCATTTGTAAAATGATGTAAATATTCCATTACAGTATGGTCTATAAGTTTAGTGTTTTCAAAAATTAAAATGACGTCCTTTTCAATAGGAAGCCTTTCTAAAGTATCTTTAAGCTTTATAAAATTGGAAAAAATGGCAGCATCTTTTATGTAAATACGAAAATCGCCATTTTCATAAGAGGTCGTAATATGTGATTTAAAGAGGGATCGAATAGGAACTCCATTGTATATGTGAATAATTATTTTTAAGACCATGCCAGCACCAATACCCAATAATAAATCTTCCCAAAGAGTAACAATAATGGTAAGCAAAAAGATAGC
>DAIPYV010000356.1:0-1609 GCA_036782555.1 Saprospiraceae bacterium | reverse complement strand
TATGTACCTAGACCTGCTTATGCTGGCTATGCGGATCAGCTGCATGATGAGACCTTTGTAGAAGATTTTGAAACATTTTCATTACCTGAATACAAATTCCAAAGAGGTACTTACCGATGTTTTGATGTAGAGGGCGAAAGCATGGAACCTTCATTACACACCAAAGACAAAATTATCTGCTCGCTCATTGATTCTAATAATTATATTAGTTCTATTAAAAACGACCACGTATATGTCATCGTGACTGGTGGTGATGTAGTAGTAAAACGTGTCATGAATCATATAAGGTTAAAAGGGAGTATTCAGCTCATTTCTGATAATAAGTTTTTCAAACCCTATGAATTGCCTATAAGAGAAGTGAAAGAAATGTGGAAAGTTGAAATCAAAATTTCACCGTTTTGCTCTAATAAGCCCGCTCATATGAATGAATTTATGCCAGAACTTTCAGAAATCCATGAAAAATTGGAAGAGAATAATGATAAACTGTCAGATATCTATAAGGCCTTAGAAAAGTTAGCTAATCAAAGTGTGTATAATTAATTTATTCCCAGCTTTTGTAGGGATTTTCGCTTAGCGCTGAGTTATAATATCGCGCATCTCCACTCACTTCTCGACCTATCCAATCTGGCAAAATATCAGGAAAAGCACCGTTCTTTTCGTACTCTATTTCAGCAATGACGAGGCCTAAATTATCACCAAGGAACTCATCTACTTCTATGAGATTTTCTTCCCATATGACCTCATGACGTATCTTGGATATCACACCTGGCAAGCACAATGGCATCAAAACATTTAGCTCATCAATAGAAATACTTTTTTCCCATTCTATGCGGGAAGTACCAGTTGGGTCGGATGCACCTTTTACAGTGATATAGGCATGGTCACCTTTTTGTCTAATGCGTACAGTCCTTTCTACATCTACAGATAAATATCCCTGCCTGATAGGAATGTGTCGTATCGATAGATTTTTATAGTCATCATTAAGTATCAAAAATTTCCTCTCTTTTTCTACAAACATTTTTAGTTGGTTTAAGTAGCAAATGTAGTCAATATCATTCAAAACATTTATGATACTCTGATAATAAGTTTACATAATTTATTTTTTAGGCATTAAAATAGAAAAATTTCAAAGAATTTTACAGATGTTACTGGTCAAGTGATACAATTCTCATATGATGCCTTTGGGCGCCAGATATCATCATTTGATCCTCAGAGAAACATTACTGTAACGAATAGTTTTACCTGGGATGTAAATAATAGTGTAGGCACCATACACAGGAGGATAATTTCTCACCCCGGCAAACCCAATAATATTGAATGGTATGACAAGTTAGACAGATTAAAAAGACAAGATGTGATGGGATATGGAAATGCATGGTCTTCAAAATTCGTCACCTATGATGCAAGGGGGAACATCAATCAAATCATTCGTAGTGGTGTATTAAATACTAGTACTTGTAGTACGAGAAGACATTTTGATCATATGATATATGCTTATGGTACAGGCAATAGAATTACAAGTATCAATGATGCAAGACCTAATACCACAGGTGCCGATGAATTTAAAGAAGTGCCTAATGCCTCCTACACCTACGACGTCAATGGCAAC
>DAIPYV010000355.1:0-1634 GCA_036782555.1 Saprospiraceae bacterium | reverse complement strand
AATTCCTTAGTATTGATCATTTTTATCAATATCTGTGAAGATATATTATATGGATAGTTACCTATTAAATAAAAAGGCTCATCCTCAAAAACTTTATGTAAATTTAATTTTAGAAAATCTAAAAAAATGATGTCTGACTCAGGCACAACCTTATTTTGTGTCAAGTAACTGATCATGTCTCTGTCCGCTTCTACGACTTTGAGATGATAGTCCTGATTAGCCAAATATTGGGTTAAAACTCCTTTTCCAGGACCTATCTCCAAGACATTTTTGATCAATCCATCATTAGGCAGACTATAGGCTATTTGCTTTGCTATACCAAGATCAACCAAAAAGTGTTGGCCAAATGATTTTTTAGCCTTCATAAAAAACAAATTTGATTCAGTACTTAAACTGAAAAATCATAAAAAATTAAGAACCTAGTCTTAAACTATATTATTTACTAATCACGACTTTAGATACTAAGTGCACCTTGTTGTGCTGACTCCTTACATCTAAAATATAATGACCTACACTAAAATTTTGAGTGTTTATTTCATGATACAAACCATTTAAAGCTGAAGTGGGATTTACATAAATCACTTTACCACTCATATCTGTCAATGTTATTAAATAAGTGCCATCATTGACATTGGGTATAGAAATATTCAATTTATCAGATACAGGATTAGGATAAACTTTAGTTTCTAATGATAGTATCTCATCTTCAGTATTAGAAATAACACCACCTAAATTAACGAAAGTAACACTTTCCAGCTCATTGTCCACATTATATTCTGCGGAGACTAAAATTTCTTTGCGACTATCATTGTAAAAATTATAGGTATAGGTTGTATCTTTACCTAAAAAACCGCCAAGAGCTGGAGGTAGTAAGGTAATAAATGCGCCAGCATCCAACCAAGCACCAAAAACTCTGAGTTCTGCCTTAGTTTCGGATATATCTTCAGTTCTTTCGCGCAAAACTTGAAAATCTTGATTTTGAATTTTTAAAGTACCGTATGCATCCACAACACTTCTTGATGAGTTTTCAAACTTAATCCTAATACTGTCTGGTCTAATAGGTAGCGCTTCCAATATTACAGGAGGCAAGACGCTAGATGGAATTGTGATATTAAAAGCAGAGTTACTACTATTGTTATCAATAAAATTTAAAGGCGCGCGTCTCAAAACTGGAAAACTAGAATAATTGACATTAACTTCAAAAGGAATAAAATCATTTTCTCCGCCTACTCCTATTATCTCCAGCTTATTAGCTGACGATCTCACATAACTTTCACCACCACCTACCTTTAAAATCATATCTGCATTTGGGAATGCAAGTGGATCTGAGCCCTCTGATACATCTATATACTCCTCCTCAAATAAAAATCCCGCATTTAACGTACTAAAATCCCATGTTTGAGGTCCATTGTTTCTCCCCATATCAATATTTACGCTTTCTGCAATGGCCATTTTTAAAACATCTCCTTTGACAGGAAAGGTAGAACTAGTTATTGTAATTTGTCCTCTAGACACTAAAATTATTGCTATAAATAGTAAAATCGTAAAAATAAGTCTCATACTCTTTTTTTTTAAAAATTTAATAATATTCTACTTTTCTCAAAAATTTGATCCCCACTTTGGCTTCTATAGCC
>DAIPYV010000354.1:0-1667 GCA_036782555.1 Saprospiraceae bacterium | reverse complement strand
GTACAGTGACTCAAGAAAAAAGTATAAATATTTCTAATGCCAATCTTCATTCATCTGGAATTTATTGGGTTAAGGTGACTGATTACTATACGGGTAAACATAAGACTATGGCGCTTGTTGTTTTATAACTATGCCTGCCTAAAATAACCTAACTGATTATTAAATATCACAAGGGCATTCCATGCGTCATGTGCATTTTCCAAAATTTCTTTTTGGGAATTAATTAATGCTTCGATTGTATATTTCTTAATTTTTCAAGTTTCTAAATAAACAATACTAAGACCATCTTATTTAGTAAGATAATTAATCTTTTCAATTCTTTATGATATTATTTAAATCAACTTTTTGGGCTTTCGTGATAGTTCTTTTTACGTGGTCTTGCGGCGGTCACGAACTCAATACACCCAAACCCAGAATGTATCCCAAAGTCAATTTTCCAGAGCGCGGATTTGCCTTTTTTGATACCACTATGTGCTATTTCAAATTTAAGTATCCATCTTATGGTAGCATCATTCAAAAAAAATATATTTTTGAAGATAGTCCAGTACACCCATGTTGGTTTGATATACAAATGGACACTTTAAACGCTACTCTACATTGCAGTTATATACCCTTAGATTCCAAAAATAATTTGAGCAACTTGGTCACTGATGCCTTTAAAATTGTAGATGAACACAATATTAAGGCCAATTATAGACGAGAAAACATCATAGAAAATAGTGATGTGAAGGGCTTGCAGTTTGATATAGAGGGACCTGTTGCATCGGCCTATCAGTTTTATCTCACAGACGAAAAAAAGCATTTTTTTCGCGCGGCATTATACCTAAATAGCAAGGTCAATCCCGACTCAACCCAAATAGTTATTGATTTTATCAAGCAGGATTTGGACAGTATGATCACGTCTTTTTCATGGAAGTAGTAACCCAATTAATCGGTAATGAACAAAAGCGAAAAAATAAAAATACTCAGCCGTAAGATTCTTTATAAAGGGTGGTCCACATTAAGTTCATATAAGGTATTATATCGTAGAAACAACGGAAAGGAAGAGATACAAACACGTGAAATATATAATAGCGGTGACGGAGCGGCCATATTACTTTACAATCCGATGGACAGGAAACTTATACTCATTCGTCAGTTTAGATTACCTGTCTATCTTAATCATGCATCTGATGGTTTTATTTTGGAGTGCACGGCGGGATTATTGGACGATATGCATCCTATTGAGACGATAAAAAAGGAAGTTTATGAAGAAACGGGCTATGTTATTCACGATGTCAAGAAAATCTATGAGGCCTTTGCTACGCCAGGTGCCCACATGGAAAAAATTCATTATTTTGTAGGTCAATATGATGCCTCAATGAAAATGTCTGATGGCGGTGGTCATGAAACGGAGCAAGAAGAAATAGAGATTATTGAATTTAATTATGAAGAAATAGACTCTTTGTTGTCGGGTGGAAAAATTATTGACACCAAAACCATAGTTTTACTACAATGGGCTTTGATAAACTTGGTGAAATAACATTTTATATAAAAGAAGGTAAGTGATAAATAAAAAGAGAGAAAATCCCAAAGGAAAATCTCTCTTTTAGTAGCGTGAGGCGGGCATGATCCGCCGACCTCGCGATTATGAATCGCGCGCTCTAACCAGCTGAGCTACCACGCCA
>DAIPYV010000353.1:0-1689 GCA_036782555.1 Saprospiraceae bacterium | reverse complement strand
ATAATATACGCTAGGCCCATTCTGATTTTGTAGTAATCCATAGGATCAATTAAATATTCAGCAATTGATGCCAACTCCATTTTTTTCCACTCTTTATCCAAGCATGATGCACACTTTCTATTTCACTTTCTGAAATAAAATCTGTAATATTGATTTTATCAGACTTGAGATATAAGACAGAGAGATGAGACATGACAGTATCTAAGGTCAGATCGCGCTTTTGAGCGATTTGTTTAGGGGTCAGACCATCAGCATACAAAGTATAAGTATCTGTAAAAGTTTGTCCTAACTCATTTTTACTGGCTAATTCTTTTTTTTTTTAGAATTTACGATAGCCAAGATATCTCCACCATACATATCAGATTTGACTCTGCCTATACCCTCTATGTCCAATAACTCTGTAATGGAAAGAGGCTGTGTTGTCGCAATATTGACGAGGACTTTATCAGAGAAGACTATGTAAGCTGGTACTTGTTTTTCTCTGGCTACATCTGTGCGCCATTCTTTAAGTTTTTGTAATATATCATCATCCACTTGTAGATTTTGTTGAATGGTTTTCGCTTTTTCTGTAACCTCATCTTTGTATGAGAGGTCCACAAGTTTTACTTTTTTGTGTTCAAAAAGAACTTGATGCGTTAAGGGTGTTATCTTAAGTTTCATTCCGTCCGTGTAGTCTATTTTAATGAGACCTTGATTAATCATTTGGGTGATATAAATCTTCCAATTAATAAAAGATACATCTTTTCCCGCCCCAAAAGTCTTAATTTGGTCATACCCATTTTGACGGATTTCAGCTCTGTAAGATCCTCGTAGAATATCTATTAAAAGATTGATTCCGATAGCTTCACTTGTACGTATGACAGCCGATAGTGCTTTTTGAGCCAAAACTGTGCCGTCTGTACCTTTGGGTGGCGAAATACAATTATCACAATGTCCACATGGCTCTGTCTTGAATTCGCCAAAATAATTTAACACAATATTTGTCCGACATTCATTGGCACTAGCATATTCCCACATTCTGTCCAATTTGGCGTATTGCACTTTTCGGAATTCCTCTTTAGCATTACTATCGTCAATAAATTTTTTGAGCATAGAGTAATCTCCCCAAGAATAAAAAAGCAATGCTTTAGAAGGCAACCCGTCTCTACCTGCACGACCTATCTCCTGATAATACCCTTCGAGATTTTTAGGCATAGAATAATGTATGACCCATCGGACATTACTTTTATCTATTCCCATCCCAAAGGCGATTGTCGCACATATAAATTGGAACTTATCATCTTGGAAATCTTTTTGCACCTGACTTCTCACCTCGGCCTCCAATCCTGCATGATAATAAGCGCAAGTATATCCAACAGAGAGCAATTTTGACGATAATCGCTCTGTCTCTTTACGACTCAGACAATATATGATACCTGTATCCTTTTTATTGCTTTTTAAAAAATCTATGATTTGCTTATATCTATTTTCCGCTGGTCTTGATTCAGTAGTAATATTTTTTCTTTCAAATGAGGAAATGAATAACCTGGGGTTTTTGAGGTGGAGTTGGTCACAAATATCTTTTTGAGTGGCCGTATCCGCAGTAGCTGTCAGTGCTAAAAAAGGCACATGACCGAAAGCATCTCTCAATGCATTGAGTGCTACATAATCAGGTCTGAAATCATTGCCCCAGACGGAGACACAGTGCGC
>DAIPYV010000352.1:0-1692 GCA_036782555.1 Saprospiraceae bacterium | reverse complement strand
GTCATGGGTTGGGCGGCACACCTTACATTTATGAAAACCTATGGATAGCGGCTGTGGACAGCATCATCTATTTAGTGGATTTGAATACAGGCCACATCACTGACCAAAAGAGCTTTCAAGGAGATTTGGATGGTTTTGTATCAGGTCATGGGGACGTGATCTTTCCTATTGTCCACAGTCGAGATACGACGCAGTCCACCATCTATCGGTGGCATCTCAAGTCTAAAGATATGCGCGTATGGAAAGAATACACCTTCCCTTACGCCGCTTCTATCAATATCAAAGGGCACATACCCATAGATGGTGATAGGTGGATGCACAGTTTACTCATATATCGACCCAATATTTCCACGCAAAACTACTTCTGTTATTTGGACGATGCTGGAGTTTTATTGGATAGTGTGGCGATGGACAGTACCAATTTCAAAGGTGTAGGTGTAACACGTCCGCCATTGAGAGACGAAGCGGCGCAAAAATACTATTGGCATACCGTAGATGGTATGGTGGCCACCGATATACAAACGGGGAAAATATTGTGGAGTCAAAAATACAATAAAGCCATGATGGCCGCTCGACCTATGTTGTGGGAGGACTATATCCTCTACCCCTCAGATTCTAGATCTTTCCTCTTTCTCGATAAAAGTACGGGACACTTAGTAGCTGCCATAGACACTATGCCATCAGTCCCTTCTAGATTATATGCAAGCGAAGGTCGATTGTACTGTACTGATATTTCTGGCCTTCTCAATGAGGTAGAATACTTCTCTTTACCTCCGAACCTCAAATATACACCACGTATTCATAAAGATAAAAATCCTGTGTATCCTTCATTTTATACTGATGATGATGTCATGATCATACATTTGGGTAGCCGATGGCTGATAGGTACACCACAAAAGGTTTTGGCGGAGTTTTTAATTGAAAAGGAGCTATAAAATCCTCATTTTATTTAAGGATAGACACTCTGTCAACGAACTGATGACTAGCTGACACCAACCGCACCCAATACATACCGTTTGAAATTGAACTTACATCTATTTCCACCTCATTTAGACCGGGTGTTAATGATATATTAGAAATGCTCAAAGCTTCTTTACCATCAATACCTATTAATTGAAATTGGTACTTTTCTGCTTTTACCACTTCTACTTCTATATTTAATAAACTTTGAGTAGGATTAGGATAAACTTTCATTGATTGAGAAATGTCATTTACCTCTTGTGTAGAACTGGTCAAATTCGGATTTTTGAGTTTTACATCAGAGTACAATCTGTATTCTCCTGGTTGCAATGTGATATTGATGGCATTGCTTTGTAAAATGAGACTGTCGCCCGAAAAATACTCATAATACACTCCTGAGGAAGGAAATGTAACGCGTGAGGTTGAGTTCATGACATCAAAATTACCCATAATTTGGACATTATGGTCTGGGCTTTTAATTTGTATCGTCTTGAATGGTGCTGCCACACTCAAAGTAAAATCCTCACTTTTGAATATGGGATACGTTCTTTTAAGTTGAGCCATGCCAGCAAAAACATTATATAAGTTTTTTCTTCGTTCATCGTTTTGATAATCCCATCGTATGGGTTTTCTAGCCAATCTACATTCATTGGCAATGCTCCCATTAGTACATCTATTGATAGAAAAATCGTAGCCTAATTCTCCAAATTGCCATATCATTTTAGGGCCTGG
>DAIPYV010000351.1:0-1696 GCA_036782555.1 Saprospiraceae bacterium | reverse complement strand
GGTCTATGACATTTATACATACTTGCTGATGGCGAGCCACTCTTAAGACAAATTCACAATAAGGATCGTATATTTTATCTATTTTACCAGGCCACGAGGCTTCTTTATGGGGCCATGATAGCCACATAGCTCTTTGAGGTGCAAATTCAGCTGGGAAATAAAAACCCAATTCACGCGGGGTAAAATCAATCTTCATCGATGTATCTTTTGAGTATCGGTTTGTAACTGTCTATCCTTCGATCACGTAAAAAAGGCCAATGCACTCTAAATTCGTCTGCCTGACTGAGATTAATGGTGACGACTTGAGTTTCTTCATCCTCATGTGAAGCTTGGTAAAGTATTTTGCCTTGGCCATTGGCTACAAAACTACCACCCCAAAACTTCATGGCACCCTCTTGTTCAAAGCTTACTCTATTGACGCTTACTACAGGTACGCCGTTAGCTACGGCATGAGAGCGTTGAATAGTTTGCCAGGCATTGTATTGATCTGTGTTGGTTTCCTCATCTTGAGAAGTGGCCCAACCAATCGCTGTAGGATAAAACATGATTTCTGCGCCCATGAGTGCTGTGATTCTACTGGCTTCAGGATACCATTGGTCCCAACAGATGAGAATACCTATTTTGGCATACATAGTTTGAAAAACTTTGTAACCTAAATCTCCGGGTGTAAAATAAAACTTTTCATAATACGAAGGATCGTCAGGAATATGCATTTTGCGGTATTTTCCCAAATAGCTACCGTCGGCATCTAGCACGGCTGTAGTATTGTGATAGACTCCGGGAGCACGTTTTTCAAATAGGGATGCTATGATGACTACACCCAGTTCTTCAGCGACTCTGGAAAGTACTTCAGTAGATGGACCTGGTATGCGCTCAGCCAAGCTGAAATTTTCATAATCTTCAACATCACAAAAGTAAAGTGATGTGAACAATTCTTGGAGGCAGACTACGTGTGCGCCATTGGCAGCGGCTTTTTTTACCTCTTCTATGGCTTTGTTGAGGTTGGTGGCTTTGTCTTTGACGCAAGACATTTGGACGATTCCGATATTTATTTTTGACATATTTAGTGATTTAAAGATGCAAAAGAATGATTTTTTTAAATTTTATTCAAGATAAACTTTAACATTTTCTGAATTCAACCGTCTTTTTAGCCAGTTTCTTATTTTTGTAAGGTCAATATCAATATTAGATGATGAATTTACAATAAGAATGGCTATATAATACTTTTCTTGTTGTCCATTTTTTTTCGAATACATATATGCGGGAGAAATGCTACATTGGATGATTTCAGGAAAAAAGGCGTTTAGTTCAATGAGTAAAGAGCCCCCTATTTGATTTTCAAAATTTATAGAATCGATATAGGCTTCTTTTTGTTCAACTACACTTTCTAATGACATTAATTTTTCTTTAAGCCGTGCCACTTCTGAATCTGCTCCTGATGAAATGTCATTTGAATAGCCTTGTTCTATATTGATTATAGCATTGTCTAAACTAAAAATTGATGCTTTGGCCTTTATATCCTTTTTTGTTTTTTCTGTAACTTGCCCTATGTAATATAAATTTAAAATATTGTTATTGACATCGATTTCGCTTTTAATCAAAAAATTTTGATCAAAATTATTAACATTTTTTACGAATCTCTCTGCATTGATTTTAAATTTTTCTAACTGCACTAAGTTATAACCAAAATAAATAC
>DAIPYV010000350.1:1548-1716 GCA_036782555.1 Saprospiraceae bacterium | reverse complement strand
CAATCATAATTTACCCTCATCAAGGTAAGAGAAAACTTTTTTCAGTTGCTCTTCAGGATTCAGAAAAGTTACAAGGGGATTTACGAAAAAAGAATGTGAAGCTTTTTGGTACTTTAAATAACCGTGATGAATCCCCCACCTAGTCCAAGCATGAGATACTAGTCCGTG
>DAIPYV010000350.1:0-1538 GCA_036782555.1 Saprospiraceae bacterium | reverse complement strand
TATAAACGACTATCCCCCTCTAGCGCAAGCTTAGCAAAGCGATGCTTGTGCCATTCATTTCCGAAAGCGTCCGCTTTCCGCCGAAGGCGAAGGACTTTTAACTACTAAGTTACTAGTCCGTGGTTGGTGTTTTAGAAATGGCTGTTGAGAAGTTTGTAAAGGCTAAAGCGTTAGTTTACAGCCATTTCGCCACCAACCACTCGAGTCCAGAGTATTCAGTTGTAAATATGGAAATAAGCGTGATTTCTTTTTATATTTGTAAAGAAAGCTATGCGGAAAGGCTTATGACACAATCGGTTGGTGTCGAAATGGCTTAGTCAAGTGTAAACAAAGATTTGGGTGAATCGCCCCAAATGTTTGGGAAGAAGAGTGCTACAAATTTTGGTTGGGGAAATATTAAAGGATGGTTTTCTAAAAGTGATGTAAAAAGTAATTTATCAGATATTATATATAGAGGTGATGATGCAATTCCTTCAACAGTATTTACCAGAGGTTTCAATGCTCGTGGAGACAATACAAGTATTCCTGATCATCTATGGTCTTTTGGTCTCAAAAATTCAGCTTATATACCAACAACTAAAAGTAGTGATGTTGGTAGTATATTTGCATCTACTTATAATGGACAAGGCTTCTTGTACAAGATTGATAAATCTCGTTATACAAATTCCGTTGACATTAATGATTGGCTTACAAAAAATGGTTTCGATCCTATAATTGATGCTGGCATCAAAAAGGATTATAGATGGCAGAAAGAGATTGGGGCTCCTGGTAGAATCTTTGGTGATGATATATTAGGTGCTTGGCCTGTAGATAAACAAGGACAACTAGGAAAGTTTATAAAAAATAAAAATAAGTAAAATGATATGAAGTTTAAAGACTTAACAGAACATCTGGCAAACATGCATTCTGAGACCACATTTTATAGTTCTAGAGTTTATTTTGTAGCAGGGCAAATTAAGAGGGATTATTTTGATTGTATAGCATTGTGTGATACAAAAGGTATTGATCAAAAAGCAGAGATATTTGTACAACAAAACGCAGTATATAATTCTCTTTTTCTTCAAAGTATCAATACTTCGCCTTTTGCAATTGTTGAAAGCATAAGAAGTGTTGTTTCAGATATTTATAAAGACTTTGATGAGTTCCCAGCTGTAATTGAAACCAAAGACGGTAATAGGTTCAATTATTGGTTTTCTAATCAAAATTATTTTATAAACTTACCTAATGGATATGTAATGAATGATTTGATAAGAACAATACCGCTAAAGATTGCTGTAAATAATACTCTAGAAACTCTTGATAAAGTAGATGTTGATAAAATTTATTTCTATAAAAATAAAGATTTTGTATGCGTACCAATAATGAATCCAAGTGATCCAAATATCGGTTATCTAATGGAGTTCACCCCTCCCACCTAGTTCAAGCATGAGCGAAGCGGTGCTTGGACTAACAATTACTGTTCCGTGGAATTCTATGACGTTTGCAAATTAAATTGATAATTTTTTTCGTATTTTTTCCCACTTTTGACACAGGCGAAG
>DAIPYV010000349.1:0-1727 GCA_036782555.1 Saprospiraceae bacterium | reverse complement strand
TGTCATCTCAGTCTTCAGATATTTTGGTAGAAGTATTGGATGAGATTAATAAGCCTTTTATTCAAGACAATATCATTTCTTTGTGTTACAAGGATGCTCCTGGTGTAGAGATATGTATAGAACCTACTACATTGGATGAGCAAGCGACTTACAGTCTTTGGCTAAATAGTCAGGAAATATTATCTGGTAATGGTCCTTGTTTGTTTCTGACAGAGGCTGACAGGCTTAATGAAGGGCTAAATAGTCTGTTTATGCGAGCACAAAAAGGACAATGTTTTTCTGAGTTTTCTAACACCATATTTTTAACTATTAACAGACCCCCAGATGTAGAGGCACAGGCGATGGAAACAAATATAATCTTATGTCCTGGTGAACAAGTTAGATTATTGGCTTTGAGTGGGCCACCTTTGGTTAGAATTAATTGGACCAGTCCTGACCCCAATTTGGTGATTATTCCATCTGATGGAAGAAATCCATTAATTTCTCAGTTAAGGCCAGGTGAAAACACAGTGTTTCTATCTTATTCTGTGTCCGGATGTCCGGATTACACTATTGACACGGTCAAAATTTATCAAGAATTCGCGCCAGTAGCGACCCATGACGAATATACTATTTTATATGGTGAAACGACGGCACTTAACTTTCTAAGTAATGATATTTTTCCAGCTAATAGTCGCATAACAATTGTAAGATCACCTAATTTTGGCAATGCTGTTATTGAAGGTAACAATTTGGTATACACTCCAGATCTGAGAAATATACAAACTCAGACATTGACTTATCGTATTTGTACGGATTATTGTGACAATCTGTGTGACGAAGCTACGGTGACGATAAGAATAGACGACAACATAGAGTGTAAAACACCTACTATTTTTACTCCCAATAATGATGGTATCAATGACTTTTTTATAATACCATGTTTGGAGACAGGTAGGTATCCACAAAACAGAGTATCTATATTTAATGAATGGGGCACTCAAGTCCATTATGCTGCGCCTTATGACAATAATTGGGCAGGGACATATGGAGGTAATCCTCTTCCTGTGGGAACTTACTTTTATGTGGTAGAGTTGGAGCCAGGAAGAACGCCTATCAATGGATTTTTAATACTACAGCGTTAAGATGTTTATGGATAAGACAAAAACATATTATTTATTATTACTTTTAACCATAGGGTTTTTAGGGAAAATGTGCGCTCAACAGCAACAAATGTACACGCAGTTTATGTACAATAAACTGGCTTTAAATCCTGCTTTTGCAGGAAATGAGGAATACCTTACGGCTACAATGATATACAGAGACCAATGGATAGGATTTCCAGGCGCCCCCAATGCACAAGTGTTCAATATTAATCTACCCCGATTAGGACCACGCGTAGGCTTAGGCTTCAATGTAGAAAGACAATCCATAGGAATAACTGAAAAAATAACCTATGAAGGTATGTACGCGTATAAGTTTTTCCTAGGCAACGGTACGCTATCTATGGGCATCAATGCTTCAGGACGAAATTACACATTGGATTACACCGATCCTAGATTATTTGCCATACAGGACATCAGATTGGACCCATCAATACCACAAACTGTAGAGAGTCGAAACCTCTTTAATGCCGGATTTGGTGTTTATTTTAATACCAATAATTTTTATATAGGTGGCTCTATACCGAGAATGATAAGAGGGGATTTGGACTTTGATGATAATCAACTGTTTTCTACAGAGGTGAG
>DAIPYV010000348.1:0-1741 GCA_036782555.1 Saprospiraceae bacterium | reverse complement strand
CATAAGTTCAAATCAATTTATACATATTATAATGTAAAATGCTAAATGCGGGTTAAACCCCAAAAAGTCAGGTTTCAAAAGCTTTTTCTATCTCCTTGCTTATCATTCGTTAATTTTCAATATTTTATTTTGACGATAGACGCACTTTGGCCCATTCACCCGCTAGCGGTTCACTTCGTCAAAGGCTAAAACCTTTAGTGTTGTATACTTCACTTCGTACATATTTACTATCGCTGGTTTTTTGAACAATATCCTAGACCAATAGCCTTCTTTAAATCGAAAAATTTTGACTTTTTCAGCAGACTCTAGGCATCCATATGGATTGGTTTGGAGAGCCATATGGAGTACTCTGGTATCATATTGAGAAGTTAGATAGATGAAGGGAGCACCTCTGATTGGGTCAAAAGAAAATGAGCAAAGTCAATTTCAGGTCTGTTGAACAGCCGCCTATGGGGTTTCTATCTTTATCCTTTTAAAGCAGTTATTACTTCATTTTTCCTTGATCTGCTAATGGGGATCACTTTGTTGTCTTTTAGAATAATTCCTTCCGAACTCCAACTCTCGATATAGTTTCGATTGACGATATAGCTTCTATGGCACCAGATCATGATATTCTTATTTAATTCTTCAAGGATAGATTGCAGCGTATTTCGAGAAATTATCTCTGAATAATTTGTAAGGATTATTTTTGAATAAATATGATCTGCCTGTATATATAGGATGTCTGATGGTTTTATTTGATGATTTTTTTCCCATCGTATATTTTAATAATTCCATTGTTAAGGTTGGTTGATGTATGCAATTGATAAGCTGCTTCCACAGTGGTCCACAGCGTTTCTTTTTGTATCGGTTTGGTAAGATATCCTGAAGGATTTGTTTTAAGCGCCTCGGCCAGAATCCGCTGGTCATACTGAGAAGTCAGATAGATGTAAGGCGGATTTTCTGATTGTGTCATAAGAAAATTGGCAAAATCTATCCCTGATTTTTGATCATATAGTCTGATATCAAGCAAGACTAAATCTGGACATCTAAGCCTGTAAGCCTGAACAGCTTCATCATGTGAAATGGCGATACTCAAAACGTTATGGCCTCTTTCTTCAAGATAATATTTTATGGTTTCGGCAATGATTATCTCATCTTCCACAATGAGAATATTTAATTTATTCAATGTTATGTTATTTATTACATTTTAAAATTGAGCAAAAGAAATAAAAATTTTTACAAAAGTATAAATATTTGCTTTCGGGGTGCTGTTTCGGTTTTATATTTTAGAGACTGATTTTTCTTTAAAAATAATCTTAAAAACAGCCCCATTGTCATTATATTGGCTATGTTCTGCTTGCAATTGTCTAGCCATATTGTTGATCAAGCTGAGGCCCAATTTATTTTTAATTCCTTTGGTGGTATCTGTTTCATGATAACCTGGCCCGTTATCCGCGTAGAATAAAATATACTTTTCTTCCACGCGTGTTAT
Source organism: Saprospiraceae bacterium (assembly GCA_036782555.1). Taxonomy (GTDB): domain Bacteria; phylum Bacteroidota; class Bacteroidia; order Chitinophagales; family Saprospiraceae; genus OLB9. The sequence goes on along the minus strand of DAIPYV010000348.1, from coordinate 267 downwards.
AGATACTTTTATAGATGTTTCTTGACCTGGAGTGCTATGTTTTAATGAATTACTGATTAGTTCAGTAAATATAATGCCCAAAGGTAAGACCGTCTCAATGTTCAAATGTATTTCTTGAACATCGTACTCAGTCAAAAACTGATTTTGTGCCGGAAATAAATTTTTAAAATTATTTATCAGATTTTCAAGGTATACCTTCATATCCAATTTTTCAAACTCACCAGATGTGCTCAATTGATCATGAATAATGGAAATGCTGTTTATTTT
>DAIPYV010000347.1:0-1746 GCA_036782555.1 Saprospiraceae bacterium | reverse complement strand
TATTACGATGTACGAAGCCATAATGGACTTCTGCGAAATATGATAGTCCGTAATAGTACCGATGGCCAGTGGATGCTGACCATGGTTTTTGGCGAAAATGACACTGAAAAAATATTCAAACTATTAGATGCTTTAAAGGAAACTTTCGCCCAAATCACAAGTTTGAACTATGTCATCAATACCAAACATAACGACAGTATCTTTGACCAAGATGTCATCAATTATCAAGGCCTGACCTATATTACCCAAAACCTAGGGGATGTGGTATTTAGGATTGGTCCCAAATCTTTTTTTCAAACTAACCCTAAACAAGCCAAAGTGCTTTTTGATACCGCTGTCCAATATGCAGAATTGTCATCTGATGATAATGTCTATGATTTGTACACGGGCTTGGGAAGTATAGCACTTTATATAGCCAATAAAGTCAAACATGTCACAGGTATAGAAGAAATATCTGAGGCCATTGATGACGCCCATGTCAATAAAGACATAAATCAAATTAATAATGCGACTTTTTACGCTGGAGATGTCAAGGAAATACTTAATGATGATTTTCTAACAAAACACGGAAAACCTGATGTCATTATTACGGATCCACCAAGAATGGGAATGCACCCTCATGTGGTCAATACTTTAATAAAAAGTGGAGCGCCAAAAATAATCTATATCAGTTGTAATCCAGCTACTCAGGCCAGAGATTTAGCCTTGCTGAGCGAACAGTATGAGACGCTATCTGTTACGCCTGTGGACATGTTTCCACATACTCATCATATAGAAAGTGTGGCTGTACTCAAAAGAAAATAAAGATGATACCTACAGATAAAATATTTGCATTACAATCACAATTGCAACCTTACAAAACATTATTAGGTCAGGCTGCTGATGTTATAGTTAACGAAAATGTATCTAAATACCCTATCTTCGTGGTGCATCAACAAGAGTTAGAAATGGGAATTCCTTTAATAGCCGCTGGTAGTCAATTCAAATGGTCTGTCAATGCTTCTACCTTGGAGGAATTTGTCACTAAAGACATCATTTATCAAGAAAAAGCACAAGACTTCATAAACACATACAAAGACCCAGAATTACATTTATGTTTGTTTGTTTTAAGTGAGTTGGGCGCTCAATTTATATTTTTAGATAGATAGTCCCTTTTATTGAAAATATACATGTCCTATGGTATGTGCTTCCATATCTTCTATGGAGACCCTTGCTGCCTGTTTAAATCCAATATTCCAGCATAAGCGGGTTTCAATGTAGATATTCGTATCTTCCACATGGTATAAATTTTTGACCTTTCGAGTTAGGTTCATTGTGTGTTCTCCCTTATCAATTATATGTGGCTCAAATAGCAAAGTGGCCCTAGAAAAAGATCCGTTCATAGTCAGAACACGAGACTCTTTATCTATATCCACACTTTGATAAATGCGAGCTATTTCGCATTTTTCCGGTTTAGTTTCATCGTTCAATGGTAACCAAAAACTTAATAATCCTATTATTAATCCTATCATGAATCCTATTATTTTAAAATACTTAACATGAACACTTATTAAATAGTTGATTTTTATTAGGTTAAAATTTTGTCAAAAAAATAAATATATCTTGACAACTGAAAACTATAAAAGTACTTATTATCTAACACTTCAAGTTACTATGTTTCGATTAGGCATAAATATAAATATTCTGTTAATTTAAAATGAGTGGTCAGCGCTCGTTGGCTTAAAATCTAATCACTCTTCACATAGT
>DAIPYV010000346.1:0-1761 GCA_036782555.1 Saprospiraceae bacterium | reverse complement strand
GATTATGAAAGCCCGTATAGAGTGGAGATATCTAGTTTCTTTGGGCAGGCTATGACCTCTCAAAATGCATTACCTGTCACCACTATTGAAACTTCGCACTACCCTGCGGGCTTATATATGGTAAAAGTGTATAAAGAAGGTAATTTGCTTTTTACAAAAAAATTGTCGGTAGTTAAATAAATAATTAAATCATGAAATGAGCATGAACCAACTTTGTGGTAAACAAACCTTGATGATTATTTTCATGCGAATTCCATCTGACCATTAATAAAAAAATAAACAGATGAAATTAAATACTAAAAGTATTTATGTAGTGATAGTGTGCACCCTGTGGGTGCACACTATTTTTGCACAATATTTTATAAGGAATTACCCCAATTCTGATTATGTGGGTAGTCATTTTTTTAGTATAGATGTATTAAATGACGGAAACTACATTTTGCAAAATAGTACATTTTGTGAAAATAGGACACCATGCCAAATTATACAAAAAATGAATCAAGATTATGATATTGAGATGTCAAAACCTTTACATGACATATCAAATCATGTTTACACACGAAAAGTCCGAAATGACACGATCTTTTACAGTGGCAATGCAAGGTCTTGGCCAGACAGCACACGGTATTGGTACTTCGGAATGATGACCACATCTGGAGACAGTATAGCACAATACAAGTATAGAATGGCTCGCATCAATGAAGTGTATTGTACTCGAGCGGGGTGCCAATTTCCAGACAATTATGGATTGACATTTGTAGGCGATGATGAGGTGGTCCTTTTTGGCGAAGGCTTGCTGATTGAAGATTTTAATGGACAAAAGACACGAAAATCAGTTTTTTTGAGAGTGGGCTTAGATGGCCAACAAAGAAGCGACCTTTTATGGTTTGACCTCAATGAGTTGCGTCACCGACGTATGGTCCAATGTGTGACCGATATCGATGGTAGGCCTGTTTTTTCGTATGAATATAGAAAAGAGTACGCTGAACCTGGATCAAATAATTGGTATGCTCATGCTATAGTGAAGTTGGAGGACGATAATCAATTTAAAGTTGTGTCAGAAATAAGGAGCGTGGATACAAGAAACTCTTATCCTCGTATCACAATAGATAAAGAGGGTAATTATTATATCAATTCAGCTACGACAGATGTCTTTAAATCTGGTGACTTTGGATTAACCTGGCACGAAGAAATAGCTTTTTTAAACAAAATAGGACAGGACGGAAATTTAATTTGGCAATCCTATGTTCCACCTATCAATGGGAGTAAAGAGTTGGCTTTTTTCGCGGCTGCAAATACTATAGACGGCATCACAATAGGACAAAATGGTGATGTATTTTGTTTTGGGACGACCATATTGCGTGACTCTACCTACGAAGCCGATTTGGGTAAGACCACAAAAATCTCAGGCGGCACCTCCTACATCGCCAAATTCACCAGTGAAGGCCAATTGGTATGGCGGCATTTTATAGTTCGCCCTATCGAAAGCCCTAATGATTATAAAACGTTATATTTTCCTGTCATCAGATCGCTAGTAGAGCTGCCTAATGGTGATTTACTATTAGCTGGAGCCATATCACGCCCTCCAGGCTACAACACTCCTAACGACGCCCTTCTCATGCGCCTCACTCCAGACGGCTGCCTCAATGAAGCTTGCGATCATGTGGGCAAATACTGGTACTGGCCAGACAGTCTGTCATCCGCCACAACACCAAACGTAGCCGTGGTAGAAAAACTGGTGGTCTATCCCAACCCCACAAG
>DAIPYV010000345.1:0-1770 GCA_036782555.1 Saprospiraceae bacterium | reverse complement strand
TTTCTAATTCAATGAGCCAACCCAACATCCCATCAAACGGTTGGGACGGTACATTTAAGGGTAAAGCCGTAGGTAGTGGCGTTTATCAATTTATTGGTAGTGCACAAGATATCCTTGGAAACTCTTTAGGGAGTTTCTATGGCACTATTACACTGATAAGGTGATATTAGCTTGACTCTTCATACCAGACCACTTAAGATTACTTATCTGTGAGGTTTATCACAAGGATTTAATCAATTCAAATGCCACTTTACTATCAAAAACGGCTTTAGAGGGTATAAACAAATCTTTTAAGACATAACAGTTGATATTGCCTTCCGTATTTTTCGATGTTAATTGAAAATGATTCCCTTGATTGATATATTGTTCTTTAGTCTCGGCGTCTGGGTCTATAATCCAATATTCTTTCACGCCATGCATTTGATAGTCTTGAAACTTAACACCCCTATCCCTATCTTCTGTACTTTTGGAAAGTATCTCTACGATAAAGTCAGGTACTGGAAATATTGTTTGGTCACTCCTAAAATTAGGATGATTTTCATGAGGGAAAAAGCACAAATCTGGTTCATAATCATTTCGCGTAAAGCGACACATTATTTTTTCAACTCCTAAGAAACCTAACTCATTAATGATGTTAAAATGTTCAAAAATTATTAGCAGATTTTTTGTAATATCATTATGACTTTTGATGACAGGGGAATGCACGATAATCTCACCATATATAAATTCCGCTTTCATACTTGGTCCACCCAATTGTAAAAGTCAAGCCTTCTATTTTGTTCTTCCTCCCAATAAGATTCTAACTCATCGATCAGATGGCGCAAGTTAGGTTGCTTTTTTAGAGAAGCTAAAAGTGCTTTCATGACTTAACTTTAGTTTAAAAATGCAAAATTATTCCGAAAAGTTCATGGTAGAGTGTTAATATTTAATAGTAGTTTTTCATTATTATAAAAATCCTACTTACTAATATGCCACTTCTCACTCACCACCCACAGGAGCCAATTCCACTTCCAATCCATCAATATTAGTTGTAATTTTTATTTGACAGCCCAATCGAGAATTAGGTTTTACAAAAAAAGCTTGATCCAGCATATCTTCTTCATCCTCTGTAGGTTCGGATAGTACATGATTACTCAGCACATACATATGACATGAGGCACACAGCGCCATGCCACCACAAATTCCTTCTACTGGTAGCTCATATGATTTGCACACCTCCATCATATTCATAGACATATCCGTGGGTGCTTCTAAGTGGTGTATATTTCCTTCTCTATCTTTTACTGTGACCTGTATGGTATTGTTTTCCATCTAAATAATTATAGGTTGTTAGACTATTAAAACGATAATTATTATAAAAGTGTTTTAAGAGTTCAATAAGAACTTTGTGACTTGTATCACATTGCATCTTCTAAAATCTTATCAATAATTTTCTTCAACTCAACTAAAATCAATTCTTATCATGCATAATTAGTCAACTTAACCCCAAACACTACTTACACTCCCTTTTTCTAATTGTATTCCATATTTATTTTTTTAATAACTAAAGTTTCGGAGTTGTTATACAATTATCAATCAACAAAATATATATAATTAATTTTATTAAAATGATATTTTATCTTATTGATTATCAAATCATTACACCCACTTTCGTTATAATTCTATTAAGCGACTCAAAAGATTTATTAAAACCTTAAATGCCAAGACCTACGTAACAAACGGCCTTTTCATTTTTAGTCAAAATTTGAAAAAAATGCGTTAAGAAAATGA
>DAIPYV010000344.1:0-1798 GCA_036782555.1 Saprospiraceae bacterium | reverse complement strand
AAGTTATTTTTTGAACCTAAAAATTCCACTAGTATAAATATTGATAATTATAGGGTTAACTCTGAATATAGAGGATTTTTGAAAGTTACTAGAAGTATGATAAACTAAATCCTTTTTGATTAGCTGCCATCCCCAAAATAGGCAAAGGCCCGCAGTTCCGTACTGCAAGCCTTTGTGGTTTTTACAAGCATTTGATTTGGATTTGCTTATAAAATTTATACTTTGTTATTTGACACTCATTAACAACAAGTATAAACCGATTGTTCACCATACTTATTGTGGATTTGTTACATTTAAGATATTTTTAATACAATCTTAACATATATATGTTCATTAAAAATTCTTTAAAGATAAATGGCAAAACACTGTCATTTTGTCATAAAATTGTTTTAATTTTGCACTTCTTTTTAAAAATATCGTATGTACGACAATAATGTAACCCTAGAAGGCCTAAAAAAGGATATCGACGAAAATCGTCAAGGAGAAGTGCTCTACTTTGAGGAACTTAGCTCACCGAGTCAGCGTAAATTTTATATTGAGTCTTATGGGTGTGCTATGAATTTTAGTGACTCCGAAATTGTAGCCTCTATTTTGGCAGGTGAAGGTTTTGGCCCTACAAGAAATATGGAGGAAGCAGACCTTATTTTAGTCAATACTTGTTCCATACGCGAAAAAGCCGAAGATACCGTACGTAACAGACTTAAAGTTTTTAATCATCTCAAGACCAAAAAGCCAGATATGCAAGTGGGTGTTTTGGGCTGCATGGCTGAGAGATTAAAATCCAAACTACTAGAGCAGGAGAAACTCGTGGACCTCGTAGTCGGGCCTGATGCCTATAGAGATCTACCCAATCTTATAGCCAAGGTAGATGACGGTGAAAAGGGTATCAATGTACTGCTCTCGCGTGAAGAGACTTATGCCGATATTTCTCCTTTGCGTTTGGACAGTAATGGTATAGTGGGTTACATTTCCATCATGCGCGGATGTGACAATATGTGTTCATTTTGTGTGGTGCCTTTTACCAGAGGTAGAGAGAGAAGCCGAGATCCCTATTCCATATTGGCAGAGGCGACAGACTTGTACGAAAGAGGATTTAGAGAGGTTACCCTCTTGGGCCAAAATGTGGATTCTTACAAATGGTCAAGCCCGGATGAGCAAGAACATGTCAACTTCGCACAACTAATAGAAAAAGTGGCTTTGATTCATCCAGACTTGAGAGTGAGATTTTCTACTTCACATCCTAAAGACATCACGGATGAGGTATTGCATACCATGGCCAAATACGAAAATCTGTGCAAATATATACACCTACCGGTTCAGTCAGGAAATAGTAGAGTGTTAAAGTTAATGAATAGAACTTATGATAGAGAATGGTATATGAATCGAGTGGATGCGATCTATCGTATATTGCCAGATTGTGCTATTTCTTCTGATATGATTGCTGGCTTTTGTACCGAAACAGAAGAAGAGCATCAAGACACATTGAGTATTATGGAATACACGAAATATAGTATGTCTTATATGTTTTTCTACTCTGAGCGTCCAGGAACACTGGCAGCAAAAAAGTATGAAGATGACATACCAGAACCTATCAAAAAAAGACGCCTTCAAGAGATAGTCGATCTTCAGATGAAAATATCTACAGAAGTCAATAAAAAAGATATAGGCCAAACGTTTAAAGTGCTGATAGAAGGCAATAGTAAGCGGTCTGACCAAGAGTATAAAGGTAGAAATACCCAAAACAAAATGATAAACTTTCCAAAAAAAGGCAACTTTAAGCCAGGAGAATATGTCATGG
>DAIPYV010000343.1:0-1805 GCA_036782555.1 Saprospiraceae bacterium | reverse complement strand
AACCGTTACCAGCAAGGAAAAACGACTATCAACATATATGTTAAATGGCTAAATTCGCACCACATACAGACCTTTTTAAGGTAATTAATCGATTATCTTCTATCGCCAACATCATTTTTTGGTCAATATTAGTGTTTTCTTTAATACCATTTATCTCAGAACAATTTAAAATCGCAGAGGGTGTAACTGACACAATCAATGTCCTAAATATAATTGGAATTGGATCCTTTTTTATTATTGAGATTATAATAGAATATATCATTTCACCACAAGCAGATAATAGAAGACGTGATGACTTCATAGATAATTCCTTTGGGTCAAAATTTTCCTCTAAAAGTTCAATTGGATATTACGATAATGATGAAATCGGAAAAGGCCTATACAAGGCCTCTGTCAACTTATTTGAAAATTGCTTTTTTACATTTTCGCTCTCTAAAATCGTAACTATATCAAGAATAGTAATACCTGCAATAATTTTGATTGCGATGTCATTTTTTGCCTATTATGGGTTTAAAGAAGTTCCATTCGCTTTGTCCATTTTGCAAGCCTTGTTTTCAGCAAATATTCTAGGCTTACTAATTAAACACTTGATTTTAATAAACAGGCTTAATGTAATACAGGATTCTTGGATTAATCTATTTCAATATCAAAACTTCAAAAGCGAAACTTATAAGTACCAAGCAAGTATTTACAGATATTGGCTCCAGTATGAAACACTAATTAGCAAAATTAATCCTGGCATACCGAATCGGATTTTTAAGAAAAACAATGATTTGCTTACAGAAGAGTGGGAACAATTAAAAGCAAAATATAACATTAATTAGATGGCATCAATAAACTACAGACTGCAAAATATAGCATCTGACCTATTTATTAAATACGGTTCAACTGAGCGAAAATATATTGTAGATAAAATTGATATTATTACTACGAACCTTAAGTCATACTTTGGCAAAGATATAAAAGAGATTTTATTATTTGGCTCATTTAAGAGAGATACCATTTTACCTAGAAATTTTGACGAGCATTCTGATATTGACATTTTAGTTGTCTTCAATAACGCTGAAAGAGAATATACGCCAGAAACATACAGAACCAGATTGAAAAAATTTGCTGAATACAAATATTCGAGATCAACAGTAATTAAAGACCATCCGTCTGTAGTTCTTGAAATGAATAAAATAAAATTTGACCTAGTACCTTGCAGACTTGTTGAGGGTTTTTTATCAAATACCTATCAGATTCCGAATAAATCTGGCAGCTGGATGGATACTGACCCTACTGGATTTAATAAAAAATTAACGGAAGTAAATACTAGATATGGAAACCTAGTCAAACCTATGATTAGATTATTCAAAAGATGGAATGCATGGAACAATCATCCTTTTAACACCTTTGAACTTGAAGGTATTATTGCTGATGTGAATTTTTCGGGTGATAATTATGAAACAGGATTTTTGTATGCCATTAAACAAATTTCAACCTTTGGTTTAGGAGCTGGTGCAGCACAGAAGGTAGAAACTTTAAAATCAAATGGAAATTGGATAAAGGAATACCTAGACAGAGATAATCAAGAAAAAGCAACGGAAGTAGCTTGTCGAATTTTGGGTCTAAAACCATAAATCCCAGCTGGTAACAATGTATATAAAAAATAGGCAAAATAGTAGTGAAATCAAGGGTTTTAGCTCGTATCAAACTTTACGTTCAACCGAAAGCCTAGTGCTTCGAAATCGCCTACTTTTCATATACTAAACGTTATGGGCAAGACTAAAAAAACAACGTCAAGACAACAAATTGACGGACTG
>DAIPYV010000342.1:0-1806 GCA_036782555.1 Saprospiraceae bacterium | reverse complement strand
ATTGATATAGTAAAAAGCTTTCAAAAATAGTTTGAATAATATATATATATATATATACAGTACCTGGCCATATTATTAGACCCATTCGTGAAAAATATATTTCTTCTTGTGAAATCATCATAAATCAAATGCAACTGTCTACACTGTTGTTTTTATACTTATTTCTGGTGCTAGGGATATTACTTTAGTTAAATAAAATGTTACTACGTGAATAGTTAACACAATTTATTAAAAAAAATAGAAAACAACAATTGTTTGTGCAAAAGTCTAATATTTAGTCAGTTCGCCTTTTGCGGCTATCACGGCTTCTATCCGGCGAGGCATGCTATCAATGCATGCTTGAATGGTGTCCTGTAGATGTGGATTGTGATTCCATTCTTTTATCAGTGTTTCTATTAATCCAACTTTATTTGTTATGCATTTTTTTGCAATTTCTCGCTTAAGCAGCTCCCAAACGTTCTCTATTGGATTCATATCTGGTGAATTCCCTGGCCAGTCCAAAACGTCAATGTTTTTGGCTTTTAAATATGCCGAAATGCTCTTGGCTTTATGACAGGGTGCACCATCATGCATAAAGATGGGCTTTTCATCACCTGGGAACCACTCATTCATCTGTGGCATAAGCCTCGTCTCTAGAACTTTTTTATACTGATCCTGTTTCATCGTTTTTTCTACGATATACAGACGTCCAGTGCCTTTTCCTGATATTACCGACCAAACCATGATAGATGGCGGATGTTTTACCGTCGGCACAATGCATCCAGGTTTGAATTGTTCACCTGGTCTGCGGCGGACGAATTTGGACTTTTCCATCAAAACTTGAAAAATCGATTCGTCTGAGAAGCACACCTGAAATAAACGATATATCACATATTTCAGTTAATTTGAACATTACATACTATAATTATGTATGTTTATTATATATTTTATCAATAGATTACCCTTCTCCAATCTTCTATAGTGAATTTTCTATACTTCTTAGCCCATTGCAAGCGCTTTTTAATCATGGTCGGTGTAAGTCGTGGTTTGCGTACAGGTCTCCTCGCGATTAGGCCCTCTTCCTGCAAACGACGTCTTACTGTTCGATCAGATACCTTAATACCTGTCTCCACAATACTTTTGGTTAGTAATTGGAGTGGTAATTTCCGATTTTGAAGACAGATTTCTCTGATTCTCCTATCGGTTCTTGGCGTTGTTATTCGTCGACGCCCACAAGCATTGACTCTTTTTGGAGTCAGAGTTATTCGACTGTCTATTTTTTTCTTTACATTCTTCACGGAGCTTCTAGACACGCCAACAAGTTTGGCAATTTTATATTGTGAGTGATTTCCTGCTTTTAAAAGTCCCCAAATCTGACCGACCTTCTTCGGAGAGAGATCCGAACTTTGACCCATCTAAAAATATTTAAATGCAATTAAATTTCACAGAAAACGTAACATTTAATTAACTAGTATACGTATAAGTATGGACAATATCACAATACTTACAGTTGTATTAAAAAATCCTGTTCAACTGTCCACTGAAATACTCGATATTCACTACTCAAAATAAGACACACTTGCACTGTTTCACTTTCACAGAGCTAATAAGTAGTAGTTACAAATTATACAAAGGCATATACCTGGAGATGGCGCATTAGACATGCGTAATTAATAATAGCAATAATACAAATAACAACTTCTTAGATTTCATTAGCTAAGGTGCATTTAAATGTAAAAATAACGATCTCTCTTAGTGGGTCTAATAATATGGCCAAGTACTGTAAGTAATTTTATCTGAAGTTTTTTTTAAATAAAGATTTTCAAA
>DAIPYV010000341.1:0-1825 GCA_036782555.1 Saprospiraceae bacterium | reverse complement strand
AAAGGCCATCACGCTCGTCTTGTGTTCGTTTCAACTCGATCACAAGCCCAATAGAGCCTTCTGACCGCATAGGCGAATGTGGAACACGAGCTGGCAATAAAAACATCTCACCCGCCTTTATTGGTATATCCACGGGATGACCATCTTCCTGAATACGGACGGTAATATCTCCCTCCAATTGATAAAAAAGCTCTTCAGTTTCATTATAATGATAGTCCTTTCTAGCATTAGGTCCGGCCACTATCATTACGATGTAATCACCTGCATCTTTGTAAAGATTTCTATTACCTACAGGCGGTTTGAGTTCATCACGATGCTCATCTATCCATTTTTGGAGATTAAAAGGTCTTGCTACTGCCATATTGATTTCGATTTTTGAATGGACAAATTTAAGATAAAATTTACAATTGGAAAAATTTATAAATGTTTTTAATAACACTAAAATGTTTTTAGTCTATACAAGTTACTTTCTACAAGACATATACATAGATTTTTGTATCCATAATTTACCTAGATACTACTCAGTATGCAAATACTGTATAACATGATTCTTTCTAAAAGCGCCATTATGTCATTATAAATAATATATTAGCGCCATTATGTCATGTTAAATAATGAATTTCTGCCAAATTTTATATGAATTTGCGATTGGAACAGGTTTTGACTATAATAAGTCGTAATCAATAATTCACTAAATTTTTAAAACAATATTAAAATGAAAAATTTATTAGTATATTCAACACTGACGCCCGTGGTAAAAAAAGAAAATACTCAAAAACCTACTGTCAAGGCCAGATATAATATCCGAGAGATCAATGATGGCATACTTTTAGAATTGAGTATCCCAGGTTTTGATAAGTCTGAGGTGACCATCAGTCTGGACAAAAGCATTTTGACTGTGCATGGAACTAAACAAGAAATAACGCAAAATAATGTCAAAAACATTAGAAAAGACTTTAGTATGCAGGCTTTTAAAAATGTCTTTACTATTGATGATAATCTGGATTCAGACCATATTACAGCCACTGTAAGTCAAGGAATTTTAAAAATAAATATTCCACACAAACCATCAAAAGCTCCACAACCTATAGAAATCAAATAAATCCATTAATTAACCATAAAACACTTAAAAAATGAATACAATAAAATCAAATCCAATTTTCGCTGCACGCCAATTGACTAGTCTTTTAGATGATGTATTTAATAAACCTATAGGTCAAGCAGGTTACAATTCAGAATGGGCAGCTACCATGCCATCAGTCAATATCACAGAAAATGATGAAGCTTTTCTATTAGAATTGGCAGCTCCTGGCCTTACAAAAGAGGACTTCAAAATCACGCTCAACAACGACCAGTTAGAAATCACCGTTTCAAAAGAGCACAAATCTGAGGAAAAGGAAGAAGGCAAATGGTATAGAAAAGAGTTTAATTACTCTTCATTTAAGAGATCATTCAATATCAATGATAGCATAAACACAGAAAATATTATTGCTGAATATCTTAATGGCATTTTGAAGTTGACATTACCCAAAAAAGAAGAGGCTAAACCTAAAGCGCCTAAAACTATTTCAATTGATTGATTTTTTTAATAAAAATTTAAATTAGTCATAAAACACTGATTTTCTGAATAAAAACAGGCATTGTTTTTAAGAACCTAATGCCTGTTTTTATTAATTTATAAGTTTTTTTTCACTTGGGTATTGATTTTATAAAAAAAGGCATTATCTTTGCGTTCTATTTAAAATACATTTAATTCATTACTTTTAAAATTTTGGTCTATAGGCATACTTTCTACACTGTAAAATAAGAAATATTACTTTTTTAA
>DAIPYV010000340.1:1331-1828 GCA_036782555.1 Saprospiraceae bacterium | reverse complement strand
TCTTCATCATCTACTACTATGATAAGTTTTCCAGCCTTGATATCTTCAATGGCTTCTTGGATGGTATTCAAGTGTATCTCTACATCTGTTGAAAGGACTTCGCTCATAAATATTATATATGGTTATTTTGGATGATAGAACTCAATTTTTGGGTACTTTGTTCCCACGAAAAGCTATCTTTTACAAATTTTATTGCGTTGGTTTGTATTTTTTGATATAGTTGGGGATTGTTATTTAATTCAATAATGTGTTTGGCAAATTCGGTACTGGTTTCAGCTATTAAGATTTCTTTACCATTTTGGGCTCCAATAGCATTATTGACCAATGATGTAGTAATGCATGGTACGCCCATGGCCATGGCTTCTAAAATTTTGTTTTGTTGTCCTGTACCCGACCACATTGGCGTGACGAAAACTTTTCCTTGAGCGTAGGCTTCTCGAATGTCTTCTACCCACCCTTGAATGTTGACTTGATCATTTTTTAACTCTAAAACACGT
>DAIPYV010000340.1:0-1321 GCA_036782555.1 Saprospiraceae bacterium | reverse complement strand
GGATACACAAACTTTGTAGGTTTTAGGGCATAATGGCAATATTTCATGTGCTAGATATTCTGCGGCCTCTATATTTGGCAAATAGCCCATATTTCCTATGAAAATGATGTCGTATTCCTTTTTTATTTTTTCATTGTATTGAAAATAATTATGGTCAATGCCATTCGGGATAACGACCATTTCATTTTTTTTGTCAAAACTAAAACTTTCTTTATCTTGCTGAGATATTATTGTCAAATGATTAAAATCTTGGGACAGTTCAGCTTCATAAGCCAACATTCTACGGGCTTCAATTTTGTACAACCAGGATGTCCAAATATTGGCCACTTGTGCGCGTCGAAGCATTCCGATACCAAAGGAGTCCATATAGTCTATGGTTTTAAGGTGATTAGAATGTCTTACGTATTCGGCCATACGCGGCAATTGGCAAATAATGTGGTCAGGTTTAATTTTTTCAATGACAGTGTCAATGATATCTGAGGCTTTTGGTGCATAAAACCATCCTATTTGAAAGGGCCTTTTATTAAACATGCACTTAATAAGAGAAAGATATCTTTCAAAAGGCGTGATTTGGACCACATGAATATGTGGTGTAATGTCATATACTTTTTCAAAATGAGTTTTGGGAATGGTCATATCCAAAATGGATATCAAATGGACTTCATGTTTCAATGCCAAGGTTCTTATCTGGTGATAAGCTCTGAGTTTGTCTCCTTTTTCGAGAGGATATGGAAACCTTGATGTTAAAAATACTATTTTCAAATCGCTTATTGTTCTTTGTAGGTTTTAATCGGCATACTGTAAAGAAATGGCAGGTGTATTACCTAATGAATTATTAAGCCCCATAGCTCCCGCTACGTTATATTTATTATTAAAAGAGGCTTGAAACCCGATGCTATACATAGATACAACTGGATTCATACCCAATCGCAAATGAATAGCTTTGAGTATTTCGTAACCAATAGCCATCTTATATTCAGTTTGTCTATTGATGGCCTTATCAGCTTCTACTAATAAAAAAACCTTTGACGATGGATGGTAAGACAGACCTACTCTAAATCTTGAGGGTAAATCAGTACCTTCAGCTACCTCAATTTTACCTGGACTAAAAATATGTGTACCGAGTTTGAAATTTCTATTAATTTTTAAAATTGTACCTACTTCAAAGGATAGTAGTTGGCGACTTCCTAAGGTCTCCACATTGTATCTTAAATAATTCAATTGACCGCCGATAGTGATAAGAGAGTTGAGTCGTCTTGCATAAGCCAATCCAAACTTTTGTTCATTAAATTGTTCGAAACCAAAATGCTGGGCGGAGATT
>DAIPYV010000339.1:0-1844 GCA_036782555.1 Saprospiraceae bacterium | reverse complement strand
AAAATTTGTACTAAATAAGGAAAATCTAAAATTTGACAGAACGCTGATAGTGGCTTATTTTACTCCATTCAAAAAATGAATACAACAAAATGACCGCAGAAATACTCAATGGAATGAGGTATAAATAAGTATAGGGAATGAGAACAAAAGTATAAAACACAGTGAAGTAAATTTTTATGGCTGCCAACAAGTACCATTTCTTTTCAATCCTATCTTTAAACTTATTGTGTATCCATATGAGTAAAAAACCGCATAGTAGGCTCAAAGAAAAACCCCATTTTTTAAGCGATTTGACGCCCTTTAAAAGGTCATCAGTATGCCTGTCTCTAAAATAAATAGCCCAACCTGTACCTCTTGAAATTTGATATGGAAGATCACCTTCATTTTGCCAATCGTGCACACGCCACTCGCCCGCAGCCCCATTGTCATAATTGGCTATAATTTTTTGCGGCAGCTGCGTGTCTTGAGTCATAAATGGGACAACAAATAAAAATAATACAACGCTTATACTGGTAAAAATAGATTTATATAAAAAGTACTTCCCGTAATGTGTCCATGCATAATATATCAAAAATGGAATTAAAAGAACTATAGAAAATCTACTCAATAAACAAAAACCCATAAAAATACCCGTTCCTAACCAAGATCGTTTTAACATAAACAGCACAAGTAAAATATAATAACTAGCTGGCAGCAGTTCTAAAGTGGCAGAGTATTCTTGAGGATTTTTATAAATATAGCCGGCTACACCTAAAGTTATGGCCAGCAAAGTCAATAAGAAAACAAGAACAGTCTTCCAGTCATAATTGAAATTGTAATAGTATATAAAAAATAATAGAGCAAAAACCCATATCAGAATCGGTAGCCATCTCGGGTCAAAATCAAATGCTATAGGTAATATAAATGGTAACCATTGCATAGGCAAGTAGGTATTATGCATCGTGTAGGTAGGCAATATGACTTCTTGGTACGGATATGCGCCATTCCATAGCCAACTAGCAGCTGATAAAACCTGTGCGAAAACATCTGAATAATTATCGTCAATAGGGTGTTTAGAAAAAACTGAAAATGCAAAATAAACTAATATAACAAAAACAGTGCATGCGATAAAAGTAGATGTAAATTTATTTAGTGTACCAGATGCTTCTTTATGATTCAATTTATTATGATTAAATGAAGCATAAAATGCAAATATTCCAACTATAGACGACAATAACGCAAAAATAATTGGCGATATATAAGGACCAAAAGAGGACAATTGAGGCCCCACCATTAAAAATTCAAACAAACAAACTACTGTAAGAAAAATATGGAATTTAATCGGCATTAATTTTAATTTGCTGACAAAGATAAGGATTATTAATGGAATCCCATTCTCCAATAGTTGTATTTTACATTAATTGAAGAAAAAATAAAAAGTACCGCAGAAAATGAATTTTAAAACTTCTGTAATGTGTTTTAGAAAATTAAACATAAGAATAGAGACCCGGCATCATCAATTTTCGGCTATTGGGATGGCCTTTGGGGTTAATATCTCATGTCTCATCCATATCTACGGTACTATTTTAAACCAGGATCTCAAAATAAAAAACTTCTTAATTGTCCTAAGACGCCGCAAACATACAACTTATTATATTACAAAAAAACATTATATGTAATTATTTTCATATTTTTTTTATTATAATATATTTTTTCATTGATAATTTAACAAAAACCTCTGAATTGAAGTTAAACAAGTCAGAGGCTTTGTATATTTAGATGCTATAAACACCCATTTATTAAAAAAAAAATTATTTTTTCAACTCAGCATAATACTTATAAAAGTGAGGAATGGTTTCAATACC
>DAIPYV010000338.1:0-1879 GCA_036782555.1 Saprospiraceae bacterium | reverse complement strand
TGTCCTTAGTTTAACGAAAGATTCTCACTTCCACTGGCTCAATTTTATGGGGCGAGGACAGCCGACCGGCCAGATAGCCAGCATCAATGACGGTTTCACGCGACGATGAAAACGGGAACACTCGGAAAGCATCGGAAGCCACGTCACACCCTTATTCGGTACAGTCAGCGAGAACGCCATGCATTTATTTTATGGGAGGCACATTTCAAAAAAACAAATTTACTTTCTTAAGTAGCTAATGCATTTTTTCATGTAAAACAATAAAGCAAAAAACATAATAGTAGATATAATTGGCGCTATTGTTCCCCAAGTATTTTCTCTTTCGAGGCTAGTCAAAACAGCTAAAATATTGAAAGCCCCTAGAAATATCAGTCCTGTAAATCCTATTGTAGCTCTATAGTTTGAATGTTGCCTCCTACTTTTTATATATTGATAATAGCTGACTGTAGTTATAACAATAAAGAAATTTCCCCGTATCTGTTTGACACATTCTTTAATATTTCTGTATGGCGTTTGATTCTTCCATATCAAATATGTTAGATGATGGTGCAATGTATATGAGGCAATAAACCATATTAGGAATAGTTGCAATAATACCCAAGAGATTATTTTTAGTATTGGTTCCATAGTTGTCCAGTCCCGCCGAGCACGTCCGTCTCCAGCAATACATCACTGAAGCGCGAGAATTCATCCCACAGATAGTTTGTTACATCGCCGTTGATCGTCTGACCTGTGGGGTGTCCAGCGTGGTCGTAGCTGACGCTATCAAACGGGGTGGTCACCCTGACAATGGAAAATCATTTTGGGAGTGAGTTAAATTTGCTGTTAAATAATATCAAAAAGCGCAAAGAGGAAAGCGTACCTAAAATCATTATTATCAACAAGATTATCGTCAAAATCATTTCAACTTTATCTTGCATTTGCGCTCTCAAGAATTCAGCAAGAATAATTTGTGGAAATAGCATAATCAAGATGGAAGAAATTAATGACTGAATAGAAGTCCATTCTTTACCGGAGTTTGTATAATACTTGTAATTTTTCCCATGAAATTCTTTAGGAAAGACACCGAATTCACTACTAATTTTTAGAAAAACGTCTTCTTTTAAATTATTTTTTTGCAATTTCCTGCTTATAATACTTTGCTCAAGCAAAATTAATCCAAATAAGAAAAAACCATACAGTACAATTCCACTAATGAAACACATATCTATGCTTCTCGTGCCCTCTCACCCTAAAGAAAGTTCCTGAAATGTGATTATACGTTTCGTTTGGCCCAGCGCGTCCATCCCCAGCAACACATCGCCGTTGATGCTCTGCCCAGTGCGACGGCAAAGATATTCGATCTCCGCAAATTAACGAGTTTTTTTCCACATCTGGTAGATAGGTCTGGTACTTCTAAATGCTATGATTAGAATCATCAAAAACACAACTATCCATAAAAAGGCTTCGACATCTGCTTCTCGCTTAACAGCCAGCCTGAAATTTCTTAAAATAGAAGCCAAAGGAAATAATGACACAAACAATCCTATAACGCAAACAACCCATGTTGTTATATATGAATCTGCCTTAATTACAATTTTCACAAAATTACTATTCTCATCTTCGTCTCTGGCCCACAGATTATATAAAAAATTGAATACAAAGTTTGTTTGAGTTTTTATCACTTCTAAATGTGATTTCTCAAGCTGATTAGCAACACGTATAAAAACAATCAATCCAATATTAACTTGCGACCACGCAACAACAAAAATAAAAATGACTATGGCATACTCAAAAACGGGGCCGATATCCAATATAGATAATCCTCTACTGTCTCGCTCTATAATTTACAAGGTATGCCACGAGCACACCCAACGCATGAGATAGAATTAAGATTGTT
>DAIPYV010000337.1:0-1933 GCA_036782555.1 Saprospiraceae bacterium | reverse complement strand
TGAAAGTTTATTACTATCACAATTTCAAGTGCAGCAAAAGAACGGTTGGAAAATAAATTATGCCTATAAAAGGTATGACAAATCGCAACTCTATAACGGTGGCAAACATGAAACTGTCGTAGAATATCGAGATAAAAGATGGAATCTTCGTGCGTTTACCAACATGCTTCAGTCTGAATCTGAATTTCTTGACGAAAAAACAGTGTTTTTAAGACCTAATGGCAATATTGAATACAAATTGGGCAAAAGTAGAAATTGGTCTATTGGCTATATACTGGACGCCGAGAGAAACATCATAAGAGGTTATTCATCAGATTCTCTAAGCCGTCGGAGTTTTGAGTATTACCATCATAAATGGTTTGTGGGTAGCGATTTCAACAGAGATTTTGCTGCACGCTTGGCCTATTCAGTAAGAGATGACTATTTTGGAAAAAATCAGAATCTGCCTCTGAGCTCCAAAGCGCACGAAATAGAAATGGCTGGAAAATGGACAGCTTCACCCAACTCTAATTTAGAGTGGAGTATGATAGGCCGTCAGTTAGAAGTCCTCGAACCGGACCTCTTGCCTAATGATAGAAACCAAAGAACCCTTTTGGGACGTTTAGATTATATATTTAGTGCCTTCAACCAGGGTGTGCGCTCCACTACGTCGTACAATACCAATTCTGGTCAAGAGCCTAAGGTAGAATTTATTTTTCAGCGTGTAGAGCGCGGACAAGGAGATTATCTCTACATCGGTACTTCAGAAAGTCCCAATTTGACACTTATTCAAGATTTCAGATATGACCCAACCAATCCGTTGTCCAATTATATCCGTCTCACACTCATTAATAATGAATTTATTCGGACCAATAATATAGAACTCAACCAAAACCTTACCATCGAACCCGCTAAGTTTATCAAAACAAAAGAAGGTGTTGAAACTAGTAAAACCTATAAGTTTATTTCTAAATTTTCTACTCTATCTACAGTTCGCATTTCGAAAAAACAAATGGACGATACAGCAAAACCTATATTGTCTTATCTGGATTTTTCACTATCTGATACGTCACTTGTAGCTTTTAATTCACTCAATAATCATACATTGTTTTTTAATAGAGGGCATGTCAAATATGATATCCAACTGGGTCAACGCAGCCAAGGCAACAGAATGGTACAAGTAGGTGGCAAGGAAGATAGAGGTCTCACTGAATCATTTTTAAGATCAAGGTGGAATCTATTCAATAGGGTAGATATGTTTCTCATCTTTGAACAAGCTGTAAAAACATACGGATCTGAGGCCATTCCTGACAGAAATTTCGACATACTAACCTACCGATTTAAGCCTGAAGTGAGTATAAGACCTTCTCAAAATAGCCGCATCATGTTTAAATATGCTTTTCAGGACAAGAAGCAAAGGATTCTATCCCAAGAAACCGCCAAAACGCATGAACTGGCAGTAGAGACATCTATAAGGCAAGTCAATAAATACAGCATCGATGCCAATATTAGTTATGTGAATATCCTTTTTTCAGGTACGGTCAATTCACCATTGGAATTTGACATGTTAGACGGGCTGCGCAATGGACAAAATTATATTTGGAATATTATTTTCACCAAACGTATTTCTAATAATTTAGACCTCACCATCAATTACGAAGGCCGCAGAACAGGCATAATACCCACTGTCCACGTAGGAAGGGCTCAAATTAAAGCCACTTTTTAAAATGATGGGTTCAGATAGCTATAACCCAAAAAATAAAAACAAAACCTACCCAAAAAAGTGTCATCCTCGCTTAAAATCTAAAAATATGTCAAAAAACCTTAAATTTTATTTGGTTTTTATTAACAATGTATAGTATCTTGTCTGCGATATTATTTTTTTTAACAAGATCACATTATTAAAAAATGAAAATCCTCATGCTACCGACTTTCCCAAAAACGATATAGGCGC
>DAIPYV010000336.1:0-1939 GCA_036782555.1 Saprospiraceae bacterium | reverse complement strand
CGCGTGAACTCTATCAAATGTTTTAAGAATATTATATGGTTGGCTACTGATAATGGTGTTTTTAGATATGATATCCACACACGCAAACTTATTGAAATTCTAAATAATACCAATCAGACAATTAAAAGTGTAGGGTTGCAAGTGGATTCCTTGGGCGTAGCATGGAGCATTTCGAATGACTATGTTACCAAAATTAATCATTCTAATAAAAAAATAGTAAGTTACAAAAGTCCTACTGGTTTTGTGATGGGAATAGGACACACAATGGAGAATGGGGATATTTTATTTGGAGGTCCAAATGGTGTCTTATATATCAACCCATATAGATATTTTTCTGATACTTTACCCCCTACCATTATATTCAATGGATTAGAAATTTTAAATAAAAAACAAAAACTAGCCTATGAAAATGAGTTTATCGACCATATAGAATTAGAATATGACGATAAGGTATTTTCAGTGTATTTTTCTGCTTTGCATTTTATCAATAGAGATAATATTAAGTATAGATATAAGTTGGATGGTTTTGATGATGGATGGGTCGATGCTGGCTTAAAAAGAAGTGCAACTTATACCAATCTTGGTCCAGGTAGTTATACTTTTTGGGCTGAAGCCATCAATGAAGATGGTTTGACTTCTCATAACAGGCTCCAGATAACAATGAAAATCAAAGCACCTTACTATAAAACACCTTTATTTTATGCCTTGATGGTTATGCTGATTGGAGGTGTAATTTATACTCTGGTCGCACTCAGAAATAGGGCAAAAATAGCTATGCAACAAAAGGAATTGGCAGAAAAGAACGCTATGTATAAAGATATGTTTATGTCAAATATGAGTCATGAAATTCGAACGCCGATGAATTCTATCATTGGATTAAATAAGTTGCTTTTAGATACGCCTCTTGACGAAAAACAAAAAAAATATTTAGACGCAATTCTCACCTCGGGTGAAAATTTACTGTGGATAGTCAATGATATTTTAGATCAAGCCAAAATAGAAAGTGGCCAATACAAAATTAAAAATGAATCTTTTTCTTTAGGTAGACTCATTGATAAAATTGAAACTCTTTTTAGATTCAAAGCAGAAGACAAAGGTTTGGAGTTTATTATTCAGCTCGACACTCGTTTACCAGATGTTTTGGTGGGAGATCAGGTCCGCATCTTTCAGATACTCAATAACTTGCTCAATAATGCCATCAAATTTACAGATGAAGGCCATGTCGCATTGAGGGTCTTGGGCAAAGCTATATCTGGTAATCTTTATAATATAACGTTTCAAGTGGAAGATAGTGGCATGGGTATCCCTGAGGACAAAATCAATGATATTTTCGATAGTTTTTATCAATTAAACGAAAAAGAAACATCTGGAAATCAAGGAGTTGGTTTGGGTTTAAGCATTGTTAAGAATCTGGCTAATCTCCTTGACGGAAATATTGCTGTCGAATCCTCAAAAGCAAAGGGTACAAAAATCTATTTTAATATCACAATGCCTAAAGGAGAATTGACCAAGATAGAAGATGTTAATAAGATTATTACATTACCATCGCCTTTGAGCATACTTTTGGTAGAGGATACACCCTTTAATCAATTAATTGCTATGGAATTGTTGAAAAAATATGCTCCTCATGCTCATGTGGACATTGCTGAAAATGGACAAATTGCCATTGATAAAATACAATCTAATGTGTATCATCTCGTGCTCATGGATGTAAAAATGCCAGTGATGAGCGGTATCGATGCTACTAAAATTGTTCGTGCTGCGAGTGATGAAAAAATCAAAAATATTCCTATTTTGGGCCTTACTGCGAGTGCCATCCCTCAACAAATAGAACTCTGTCTGTCTGTGGGTATGAATGATGTCATTACCAAACCCATCAACGCAGATGAATTGGTTCAGAAAATTTTTAAAATATTTGACAATGGTGGATACATCTCTA
>DAIPYV010000335.1:0-1981 GCA_036782555.1 Saprospiraceae bacterium | reverse complement strand
ATGGTTTTGTGACTGATGTTTTTTTCTTGAGATACTATTTTATCATTTTTGTTCTTGCCACGGTAATAATAAGGAAGAAAATACTAAAGCAATTAAAAACTCCAATGTAATTCCCTCACCTTCTCCCACCCTTTTCAATGCCCCATCACCTCTTCCTCATACAAATCTATTCCATGTGTATATACATAATAAAACCTTGCTTCATGCAGTATAATATACTGTAAATTATCATTTTGAGGTCCCATTTTAAGTGGATTGGGTATCACGTTTTCTTTTTTGGTACGTATATGAAAACTCTTCAATCCACTGTTTTGTGTATAATATATAACTTGCCGCCCATCAAAAAATATATTTTTTATTCCACTTTCAGTATAATGAAATTGGTACTGACCCAAATTATCAAAAAAATAAAAGCCTTTATTTCTATCACACAAAACGACAGTATTATTCTTTTCTATAATATCTGAAATCACAACATCGTGCATCCCAAAATCATTGACATTGGAAGACTCCACCATTATGTCACCATTATCTCTTATTTTTAGTAATCTAAACTTGATAGGATCATAGACCCATAAGTGACCATCATTGGAAGAAGAACAAGCTGTGATATCGCTATACATCTCAGGCAAACTGAGTTCATTGATGACCGACAATGTATTGTCTAGCACTTTTATATGGTTAAAATCATCATAAAATAACACAACACGGAGCGGATTAGAAACATCTACAGTTGATATCTTGCCACTCCTATTATTGGCATACCTATAGAGTTCTTTTTTGTCAGGTGAATAATTAATGACGGCATTTTTGTCATTGACCAAATAAATTCTATTTAAGTTATCCACTTTTACTATTTTAGAATGTACAGGAATATCATAGGTTTTTCCATCAGATAAAACCTCTTGTTTTCTGACAGCACATCCCACCATCCATACTCCCAATAACACCATAAAGGCAATATTTTTCATTTTTAAATTTTTGCTGTATTCTTACCAAAAATATGAGTATGCTCAGACTCAAAAAACTCGATTATCAACTCCTGCCCATCCCATACAGCATAAGAACAAGCATATAACCATTCTCCTAAATTGATATATCGGGATGGATGCTGTGACAGTGAGTAGTCTATCGTCAAATGTCTATGTCCAAATATAAAATAATCTATTTTTTCTGTCTTTAAATTTTCCTCACAGTAATGTACCAACATTTCTCTTTTTACATCAAAAGCACTTTCATCACTTGTATAAGCGCGACTTTTAGCGCTAAAATAGCGCATCAAAGGCAGTCCCCAGTCTGGATGTATCCAACTAAACGCCCACTGACACACTCTATTGTTAAATACAGCTTTAATGAATTTATAACCATGATCACCTGGGCCCAAACCATCACCATGACCAATGCAAAATCTCCTACCATCCATTTCTATCCGTATAGAATTACGGTATATCGGGATATCTAATTCATCACTTAGATACCGAAACATCCACATATCATGATTGCCCGTAAAAAAATGGATTTTTATACCCTGATCTTTCATTTTGGCCAACTGACCCAACAGGCGTACAAATCCCTTCGGTACTGCATTTCTATACTCAAACCAATAATCAAATACATCACCTACCAGATATAATTCCGCGGCGTCCTGTGAGATTTTTTCCAGCCACCGAACTATTTTTTTTTCTCGTTCTATTGAGGTCAATTCACCATTTACACCTAAATGAAAATCAGAAACAAAATAAATTTTATTTGACATTTAATCCACAAATCTTTTATCGACTTCCATTACATGTCCACAACTTTTGCAAGTGCGTAAGACATCGGAGCCATAATAATTTTTGAATCGAGGTAAAAAGTCCTTTTCTATATTTTCTAATTTAAAATAAGATTCATGCAATTTTGTATTACAATTATCACAAAACCACAAAAGGCCATCACGCTCGTCTTGTGTTCGTTTCAACTCGATCACAAGCCCAATAGA
>DAIPYV010000334.1:0-2043 GCA_036782555.1 Saprospiraceae bacterium | reverse complement strand
AAAAAAAATTTACTTTGTACTCAGCTACGTCTGGTCGCCTGGCTATCATAGTTGGATAAATCCGTACAGATATCGAAGCAGAATCAATCCCGCATCACCTTGTATGTCGGATCTTCCATGACATTCACATCTATGAGCGAGTCCGCATTATTGAGTAGTTGAAGACAGTCTTTACTAAGATGCTTTAGGTGCAACTTTTTACCCTGCTTATGGTATCTCTCAGTCAGTTTATTGAGAGCTTCTATGGCACTCATATCCACAACTCTACTCTCTTTAAAATTTACGACAACTTCATCTGGATCATTAAGCACGTCAAATTTTTCACTAAATACTGTGGTCGAACCAAAAAACAAAGGGCCATATATTTCATAATGTTTTACACCATTTTCGTCTATATGCTTGCGCGCTCTAATTCTTTTGGCATTGTCCCATGCAAAAACCAAGGCTGCAATGATGACGCCAATAATTACTGCCAAAGCCAAATTATGTAAAAACACGGTAACAAGTGTAACCAATACCATCACTAAAATATCGGATTTAGGAAATTTAGTGAAGGTCTTTAAACTTGCCCATTCGAAAGTGCCTATGGCCACCATAATCATAAGACCTGTCAAAGCAGCCATTGGTACTTTTTCAATCAAACTACTGCCAAACATTACAAAAACCAACAAAGTCACGGCCGCTACGATACCCGAAAGTCTAGCACGTGCACCATTGGACACATTGATCAAACTCTGACCAATCATAGCGCAGCCACCCATACCAGAAAACAATCCTGATACAAAATTGGCCATACCTTGTGCGACGGCTTCCCTATTGCCATGTCCTCGTGTTTCGGTAAGTTCGTCCACTATATTGAGCGTCAATAGACTCTCTATGAGTCCGACACCAGCTACTATGGCAGAATATGGTAAAATAAGCATAAATGTATCCCATGTCCAAGCTATAGCTGGAATATGAAAAGGCGGAAAGCCCCCTTTGATAGAAGCGATATCTCCTACTGTCTTAGTATCTAATCCCATAAAAGTCACCAATGCAAATACAGACAGAATAGCTACCAAAGTAGCGGGCACAGCCTTAGTTATTTTGGGCAAACCCCATATTATCAACATGGTCAATAATACCAGTCCCACCAATAGATATAAAGCATTGCCTTCTAACCATTGTCCTTGACTGTCTTTAAATTGGTCCATTTGAGATAAAAATATGATGATGGCCAAACCATTGACAAATCCGAATATCACTGGATGAGGTACCAGTCTTATCAGTTTTCCTAGTTTTAAAAAACCAGCCGACATCTGTATTATTCCAGCTAATATCACAGCTGCAAAAATATATTCCACACCATGTGATTGTGCCAGCGTCACTAAAACTACAGCTATGGCCCCTGTAGCACCACTTATCATTCCCGGTCTCCCACCAAATACAGAAGTAATCAAACCGACAACGAATGCTGCATACAGACCCGTCAGTGGCGACAAGCCCGCAATGAGGGCAAAAGCCACAGCTTCAGGTACCAAAGCCAATGCTACCGTAAGGCCAGATAATACCTCAGTTTTGTAATCTACTTTCTGCTTGAAATCATAAAGATTGAAGATTGCTTTTAATTGAACCATAGTATTGTTTTGATATGAATTTTAAGAATCTATTTCAAGCTTTTATTTAAAAAGCCGCAAATATAACCCCATCGTCAGTGTTAAACCCCGACTTTCAAAACTATTGACAGTATATTAACCAATTTAAGTTTTTAAAAATGGCTCTATGTTGAATCGTGTGGGTAAACTTATATAAAGTCCAGTCTATTAATAGAGTATATAACTAAAGTTTCGGAGTTGTTGTACAATTATTAATCAAAAAAAAACATATAATTAATTTTATTAAAACAATAATTTATCTTATTGATTATCAATTTATTACACCCTATTTCGTTATAATTATATTAAGCGACTCAAAAGATTTATTAAAACCTTGAATGCCAAGACCTACGTACCAAACGGCCTTTTCATTTTTAGTCAAAATTTGAAAAAAATGCGTTAAGAACAG
>DAIPYV010000333.1:0-2052 GCA_036782555.1 Saprospiraceae bacterium | reverse complement strand
GTCCGTTGTATTATTTCCACAGTTATATAGAAATAATTTTAATTTTCTTTTTCCAATCTTTCTGTTTTCTTTTTTTAATTAGATTTGTTAAAAAATAAGTGTTTTTAAAGTTTCAAAATTATAATTTATTCAACTATTTCAAAAGCAAAGATAAAAAATAAATTTTAAATAAAAAAATCTTTTTAACCAAAAAAATACACATAACGATTATATATATATATATACATATACTTGGTCAGTATTTTATGATTTATATTAAAAATAAAAAAATATGAAAATACTTCAATTGGGGTATGTTCAACATCTTTTAAAACCCATACAAGGAAGGTATTTTTCCATCAAAATGAACAAACTATTGTGAGTAGCATTTTGTTAATAGTCATTCAATAGCTTGTGTATATGGAAACGATCAATTTAATCAGCGACACGGTAACAAAGCCTTCACGCGATATGCTTGAAGTCATGATGCGTGCAGAGGTAGGAGATGATGTCTTTGGTGAAGACCCGAGTGTCAATAGACTTCAGCAAAGGATGGCTGAGATGTTTGGGAAAGAAGCTGCGCTCTTCTGTCCATCTGGTACTATGACCAACCAAATAGCGATAAAAGTCCATACGCAACCCTTGGATGAAGTGATATGTGATGAATCCTCGCACATCTACCAATCCGAAACAGGTGGTTATGCCTTTAATAGTGGAGTGGCTATCAATCTCATACAAGGGCAATATGGTAAAATCAACGCGCAGCAAATAGACAATGCGCTCAAATTTCCTTATGATTGGCACCCGATCTCCAAGCTCGTGGTCATAGAAAACACCTGCAACAAGGGTGGCGGTTCTTACTATACATTAGATGAGATAAAACCTATTCATCAATTGTGTACGGACAAAGGTCTAAAGCTTCATTTGGATGGCGCACGACTTTTTAATGCTTTGGTAGAAACCGGTGAGTCCACCAAAGACTGGGGCAGCTATTTTGATTCTATATCTATCTGTCTGTCAAAGGGATTGGGCGCACCTGTAGGTTCGGTCCTCATAGGTACACATAAGGATATCCATCAAGCCAGAAGATATAGAAAGGTCATGGGTGGTGGCATGCGACAAGCGGGATATTTGGCCGCTGCGTGTGAATATGCTATCGATAACAATATCAATCAACTCCAAATTGATAATGAGAGGGCAAGACACATTGGTAAAATTCTCCAAGACATCACCATCATCGAGCACGTCAAACCCGTCCATACCAATATAGTCATCTTCAAGCTCAAAAGTGTATATAAAGACAGTACAGTCATACAACATCTAAAAAATCACGGTATTTTGGCCGTACCATTTGGAGACAATACGGTGAGATTTGTATTTCATATGGATATAACTAAAGAGATGTATGAGAGATTAACTAATGAATTGGAAAAAATTATCAGTTTAATATAAGTCATAAGTGAACCATATAATGGAATAGAAAAGAGATTGAAAATCTTAAATACTAATAAAATAAATGTTTTAATAATAATGAATTATAAATATAATTATATTTTAATAGGTCTTTTGACAATTATTTTTACAAAAAGCTTTTCTCAAAGTATGGATTTGAATGACAATTGGAAATTTGATGAGGCCAAAATCACGCTACTAACATATAAAAAGATAAATACAAAGTATTTAGTCGTTAAAAATGATAGTATCTACTTCAAAAATAAAATGACTAAAGAATACGGACAACTATCTTTAGATGAGGTTAAATATTTTAAAGTAAGAAAAGATAATTATTTTGGTAGGGGTTTATTTATCGGCACTGCTACAACGACAACAATAAGCATACTTTCAGTTGCAGTGTTAAGACGTGATAAAAATCCGTTTACAGGGGATGATGCTTTTGAGCAATTAGGAAAATTTATAGGTTCTGGCGCACTTATTGGAGGTTTAATTGGCTCATTTGTGACTCAATGGACGACTTATTATCCTAATGAACAAAAAAACGGAATTCATAAAGTTCAGCCCGATATCTCTATGGACTTGAATGGTATAAATTGTGGTATAAAACTTACCTTTTGA
>DAIPYV010000332.1:0-2055 GCA_036782555.1 Saprospiraceae bacterium | reverse complement strand
TTTTTTACTTAAATAATCTTTTAGGTTTCTAATATTAAAGAAAAAAGATAATGTAAAAACTGCAACACTAAACCACTTTCTCTCATATTGGGCTAAAGGTATAATATTATTTTTATTCCACCAAATATTTTATATATTTTTTTATGAAAAAAAAAAAAAAAAAATAAAAAATAACGTTGTATTATGTAGTTAATTATCAGTAGGTTGCGTAAAATGTCATCAAAAAATATTTTTTTCACAATCGTGAAAATGTAGAATTAATTCACTGTTGGATGAATTGTTGGTTGGTGTTCAATACTTGATTTGTTTGGGTTTCTATGGATTATTGCTATATCCTAAAGTTTACATTCAACCCCTTCAGGCTTGGGTTTTGTACAATGCAAATAGCCGCGGATTTCACCCACGGCTATTTATATTATATCATTTTAAGGCTTTTTTCGACTGAATGATTTTGGCAATGTACATTCAATAACCGCTCCCCAATCAATCCATCTTGATGATTTTATGCCGTTCTCTGCGGTCTTGAGTTTGGATGTCCAAAACTTATCACCCCATTACCTAAACCCAATAATCGAACCTGAAGGTATTATGGCATTTTTATTGATGACGACGATGCCCTTACGTATCACATAATTGTCTGTCTCGATATCTTCTAATTGGTCATGACCGCGTATGATGACATTGTCTCCTATTCGCGTATGCTTATCAATGATGGCATTTTCTATGTAACAATCTTTACCGATACCCATAGGAACATTATTGCCTGTAAGGATATCTTCTATAGATTCGTAATAGTCATTACCCATGATGTAGGTATTTTTTATGACTGTACCATAGTCTATTCGGGAACGAATACCAATAATAGAATTTTCTACAAGCTTAGCTTGAACAAAGGAACCTTCAGCAACTATAGCACGAGTAAAGGTAGCACCAGAAAATTTAGCCGGTGGCAACAAACGGGCGTTAGTATATATTTTATTAGCATTATCAAACATATTGAAAGCGGGTATATCATCAGTTAAAGCGATATTGGCTTCAAAAAAAGAGCGGATATCACCTATGTCTTCCCAGTAGCCATCGTAAGCGTAACTGACTACATTCATACCTCTATTGATTGAGTCCGGAATGATTTCTTTGCCAAAATCCAATGCTTCTGGATTGTCGTTAAGTAGTTGCCTTAATGCAGGACGGCTAAAGACATAGATACCCATAGATGCCAAATATTTTTTACCTTTGGACCGTAGTTCATCACTGACTTCTGATTCCCAATCTGGTAATAAGTCCATTGCTGGTTTTTCTATAAAACTCTCAATTTTACTGTCCGCATTGACTTTCATGATGCCAAAAGATGTAGCATTTTCAGCTACGACAGGTATAGTGGCAATAGAAACATCTGCCTTACTTTGTACATGTCTTTCTAAAAACTCGGCCAGGTCCATTTGGTACAACTGATCACCTGATAATATCAAAATGTAATCAAAATCATGATAAGCAAAATTTCGAGCAGACTGCCTCACAGCATCCGCGGTACCTTGAAACCAATTCATATTCGTACTCGTCTGTTCAGCCGCCAATATATCCACAAACCCATTTGAGAACTGATCAAAGTGAAAAGAATTATTGATATGTTTATTTAAAGAGGCAGAATTGTATTGCGTTAAAACAAAAATCCTAAACAATCCTGAATTGAGGCAATTAGATATAGGAATATCTATCAATCTATATTTTCCACCTATCGGTACGGCAGGCTTTGACCTATCTTTTGTCAATGGATACAATCTAGTACCTGCGCCGCCACCTAAGATAAGGCTGATGGTCTTTTTTAATATGGCTGATTTGGACATGATTTATATATTAATTTGGTTTGGAAATGCAATATTACAAAAGTTGTAACAATTAAAAAATATTTTTAATATTAAAATTTCAATAATTTTGACATCACATCATTTCATTTTTTTAAAGTTTCGACTGATATTAGTAAAAAAGATAACTGTTTTTAAAAATAACAAAATATTACTTTGTATTTTTGCATTTTTTTTATTAAAAACAAAATTT
>DAIPYV010000331.1:0-2055 GCA_036782555.1 Saprospiraceae bacterium | reverse complement strand
TGATAAGAGGGGATTTGGACTTTGATGATAATCAACTGTTTTCTACAGAGGTGAGACACCTACTCATCATGACAGGAGGAACATTTATCTTGGATAAAGATTGGAGATTGACCCCGCAGTTTTTGTTTAAAGCAGCAGAAAACACACCGCGTAGTTTTGATTTCAATATAAGTAGTACATGGAAAGAAACATATACAGCCGGTATTACATATAGAACAGGAGGAAATAGACAAGATTGGGGAGAATCTATAGATGTGATTATTGGTCTTCAATTGTCTGAACGAATGTTGCTGGGCTTTGCATATGATATCACATTGGCTAAAATAAGAAATTCAAGTACAGGAAGTATAGAGCTCATGCTGAATTATGTTTTAGTTCCTAAAAAGATAAAAACTATAGTTATAAACCCAAGATATTTTTGATGATGTTGAATAGAATCACCTATATTTTTTACGTTTTCTTATACTTGTATGCTCACCACATCACATCGCAATCATTATTAAACCCTATGGGTTGGAATACAATTAAAATCAAAAATGAAACTATTATAAATACCTCTGGCATGGAGTCCTCGCCAGCCTTTATTGGGGATAAAATCGGATTTGTGTCCTCTCCGGAAAGTGGTAAAGAAAAAAGAGACGGACTCAATGAGCTGTATTATGACTTAGTTCAAGCCCAAGTCTTATTTGACAATTCGCTCGGCGAAATAAGCCGTATACACCCCAAAATAAATACAGAACTACATGAAGGACCCATGTGCTATGATGCTATGTCAAATACGCTTTACTTTACGCGTTCTCATAAAGAAAGACGTCTGCGAAAGGGAAGAACTATTGATACAAGCTACCTACGAATTATGAGTGCTGATTTAAATGTATCAAAACCAAAGATAGAACCAGTCAATATTAATGTAGACAACTTTTCGGTGGCCCATCCTACATTATCAAAGGACGGAAAGATGATGATATTTTCATCCAATCAACCTAATGGTCGTGGTGGTATGGATTTATATGTCTCTTATTTGGAAGGTACGACTTGGTCTATACCGAATAATTTAGGGAACGAAATCAATACGAGCTACCATGAGATATTTCCCTACTTATTGAATGACACCTTGCTTCTTTTTGCATCTAATCGTCCAGGAGGGTTGGGAGGACTGGATATTTATGTTACGATTAAGAAAAACTATATTTGGCAAACACCTGAACTTCTACCACAACCTCTCAACTCACCTTATGACGATTTAGGAATGATAGTCAGAGAGAATACTATGTCAGGCTATTTTGCCAGTAATCGCCCTGGTGGCAAAGGCAAAGATGATATTTATAGTTTTCAAAGTATAGAACCTTTATTTGGGATTTTTGAAAACAAGGTTTATATTTCACAACTAGAATTATTGGATAAATTGACCTTTGAACCTGTAGATAATGCAATGATTTCCATATCACCAATAGAAGTGGACATCAACGATTTTATCCTTTCGTCTTTTAATGTTGATGTACTTTCTGGCAGGGATCCTGGCGATATTTTTCTAAAATTGACACCTCAAAATAACGCTTCAATCATTCATTCAGTAACTGACGACAGAGGTAAAATACAATTTAAAGTTAAAAAAAATAAAAAATATCTCATAAGTGTGAAAGCTGATCAATATAAGACACTTAATATCCTTTATGATTATGACCTCATAGGTCAAGAGTTTAATTTGGTCATGGAACCCTCAGAAACAGAAGACTTTGAAGACGATAAAATAGAAGATTTTCATAAGGAAACCACAAATATTGATTTACCAACAAAGAAAGGTTCGGTTATTGTTTTTGAAAATATTTATTACGCTTATAATAGCAGTCAGATATTAGAGGATGCAACTTCAGAATTGCGTGTACTAGCTCAAGTTATGGAAGTTAATCCAGAAATAAATATACGGATAGAGTCACATACTGACAGTAGGGGTGCAGAAGCGTATAATTTACAACTGTCTATAAAAAGAGCGGAAGCGGTGCGTAATTTTCTAATTGAAAAAGGCATAGATGAAGACAGAATGGTCATAAGGGG
>DAIPYV010000330.1:0-2061 GCA_036782555.1 Saprospiraceae bacterium | reverse complement strand
AGTACAAAAGTATTTTATTTGTTCGGTGTCCCTTTAGATCAATGTGGTATGCCATTTTCTCAACAAGCATCTATTATAGAGGGATACATCTCTAATAATGGTCCAAATTGGGGCACAAGGACATCAGTTTTACAAAGATATTGCGAAGGAACATTAGAGGAATGTAATATTAAAATTAGTTCAGTAGAGGATACCCGGAATGAACAATCTACTATCGTTATTTATCCAAACCCTGCTTATGACATTTTAAATATAACTGCACCATACGAGGTAAGTCGCTTAGAAGTTTTGGATCAAAATGGAAGAGTATTGTTGTATTCGTCATCCATCGATATTAATGTGAGTAGTTTGAGTCAGGGCATGTATTTTATAAAGTGCTATATTTTCAACAATACCTATTATATAAAAAAGTTTGTTAAAATGTAAAGATATCTTTGTTAGCTCTTAGTTTTCAAAAATTATATTGATTTCACAGAAATATAGATAAAAATTAGGTAGAGAATTAAGTTATAAAAGGAGAAAATTCTGTTTTTTAAAAAAAATGGACATATATCATGTATGAAAATAAACACAAAAGTGTATATTATCAAGAAATTTGCTCTACATAATTATTTAGTCAAAAGTTACACCACCAATGGTCAAAATCTGTAACTTCTATTCTTTATTTCTAGAGTTTGCAATTCAAAAAATATTTTAACCCAAAGTATAATCCTATCCATCCTAAAATCCAGTAAATTCTGATGCTGACAATTACAGTAACCAGAGCTAATAAAGACTGCCCTTTTGCTCAAGCATTTTCTGACTATTGCGATGATTTAGAAGAAAAATTGACTGTAGGAGATATAGGTTTTAAAGTTGATGAAAAATAATCTTCCCTTTTCTGTATAATATTCACATCTTTACGACCTATTCCTGACCAAAAAAATCTTGGTATCCTCTGAATATATTTCCAATAGTTCGCATTTGGGCTATGTATAAATCCCCATCCTGTGTATAGATAAACATACGTTCTTGGTCGCGAATTTCGGCTGGTGTCCTAGAAGTACCTTGTTTATCTACATAATTGTCATGAGACCAATATTTGTGTTGGATTTCGCTACCATCCTTCTTTTTAAGGGTCATGATACAGTTGGGTGTCGCCACAATAATGCTATCTTTTCCAGGATATGCGTTGATGATACCTTCTATACCTATCTCTTCATAAACTTTAAGATATTTTTCTAATAAGAATTTATTGGGTTGACCTTTAGGTTTATTGGGTAGGTCAAGAAGCGGCTCGAGCTCTATCCCTAAAATACTTTTATTTATGGTAAAAGATGAAAAATTGTCTTTGGGATATTCCACAGTTATTGATTCTATATCTCCCATTTTATGTTTGTATATGACCTTATCTCTATAGTTATGAAGAGGTTGGTCAAACCTAGATCTCAGACCTCCTACCATACCCGGCAATTGCATGACATACGGCTTATCTTCACCCGCCAACCACATATATGTGCCCTCTCCTCCAGGTGCGTCACCTCCCACATAAAATATCTTCATGGGTTTGTCATCACGACCATATACATCTACTTGAATCCCCGTTTTTTGTATACTGCTTTTGATATTTTGAATGGCAGCATCATTGGGGATATAAGAAAGTCTCATGTTGGTCAATACGACTTCGATGTTTACAAATACCGCTGGATCTACTTCGTATTTTTCATTTAGTGTCCACCCAGTTTTACTTTTTTTAAAGGTTATAGCCGGTTCATCTGTTCTTTTTAAGACAACTTGGGTCACGTCTTCCATGGATGGAATAGTGAATCCTCTATCCGCGCTAATGGTGCTTTTTTCAGTTCTCTTTTCTTTATTGATAAAAAAGTAAGCGACAGCAGATAAGGCCAGAAGAAGTAGAACTAATATTATATTTCGTTTCATTATTTTTCTATTTTTACAGATTTTTGATAAATTTTAGCGTACTTTCTTTTTCTAACAAAGTGATAGACTATCGCAAAAAGGCCTATTATGAAGATGGGGAAGACGATATTGATGAATTGCCATTTTGTTTGTTCTTCTTGG
>DAIPYV010000329.1:0-2080 GCA_036782555.1 Saprospiraceae bacterium | reverse complement strand
GATTAGTAAACCTAATTGTCTCATACTGAAATTTCGTAATCCGCTTGCCGCTAACTACCATATATACAGAACAGTTCCGTATATTCGTTTATACTCGTAAGTTTAATATTTACTAATATCTATACTATTTTCTCTAAAATCAATATTTCGTATTCTATAATACTGTTTTCTATTACGAGTATACAACATTGGCAAGGGCTCATATTCGCTTATCTACTTTCTACTCAAGCAAGGAAGCCCCCGGGTTCTGATCTTGCCCAAGTTATGGTTTGAAACATGCGTGCACAGATACTTGGTACAAAAAGGAGCTATATTGTGAACCGTGAAAACTAAAATTCCCAGAAATACTCGCACTTGCCAATGCTTTCTACATTGTAACGGCTGAACCGTAACATAATCACACTGAATGAGGAGGATATACTCATGTCTTTGGTAAAGCATCGCCCCTTCAGTCTCATACATGCAGAAAGACCTGTACAAAGTTTAATTACATCTAATAATATTTATATTTCAAAGAGTAAATAGTAAAACTAAAACAGGCAGTTTCGGCTCAATGATTGAAGTTCAGAGAATATATGCTCGAATCTGAAATAGTGAAGTCTGCCTTTGCCATCCAGGCTGTAACAGGTGAAAGGATATAATCATTCAACTCTGTACACTCATCAATCATCATCTATCTCAAGTCTCTGTGATAGCAAAAATTGAGATATACAGGAAATGGCAGAACCAACCCATGCCCTGAACATCAAAAAAGCTACAGCGTAGAGGATAGCCAATAATAAAAAACAACGGCCTGAAGGCTGCCAAGGTGGTGGGCTGACAAGTTTCTCCTTCTGGATTTTCTGTGAGATTGTTGTGAAAACACCAACAACGGGGGTGGGAGATTTTACCATTATATTTTAGTCATTCACATTCAGTTCACCTAAACAGAAACAAAATTCTTATTCAGCTTACGTGGCAGAAATACTCCCTTAATACAATTGGGATTAATAATACATATTTGAATGTGTGTTTTTTCAAGAAATCCTGCCGTTGGATAAATGGGTTTACCCTCCATAAAAGCAGCGCGGACTGAATCGAATGGTGGTTCATCACTTTCTTTATGCAATACACTATGCATATATTCGAAAACAGCACAATCAAAATACCTAAGAACCTTAATTCCTTTATCTCTAGGATGATCAATATTTATTGGAATATCATAGCCGGCTTTATGTGATTCCTGTGCAAAAATATTATAGTACTTTTTCAGGGTTGCAATATTTGTAGAATCGAGAAGGTCAAAACATCTACCTAAATCACATACTGCTCCAACTACAGCAGGTTTTTTTATAGTACCTGACTTTTTCTTCATCTCGGCCCATTGCCAAGCACGTTTTTCATTCCCCTCCCAAAAATACATTCCATGACCCAGCCAGTCGTATCCTTCTTGGCTTCTTTTAAAATATGTAATGTCAGAAATTAATCGCTGCTGATCTTCTTCTTCGCAGCCATGAAAACCAATAATGAGATTGGATTTTGTAGAATACACAAAAAGCTAATTATTTTTTACTAATATTTTTTTATAAGGGGATTTTACTTTTCCTGATTTATCAACAATTCCAGCGGTTTGGAGCGTCTCCAATATTTCTTCGACGCTACGATCTTGTTTCAAGGTTCTAACTGCCACATCTCGAATTCTTTCTTGATCTTTTCTTGTCATCAGGATATAATTTTAGTTTTTTTAAAGTAAATGTACGGTGTTATCAGTAATTTGGCTAATAAAAACCAGGATAAAATAACTTTTCATCAACAAAATCTGGTTGATTGTAAATCCATCCATTTTTTCAAATATTGGCCTTATTTGGGGGTGGGATCTACTGGCTTTTCTTGCTGAATCCAATGAACACAGTCCAGACTTTAAACATCCAAATTAGGAACGATATTTTTTAGGTTTTCAGACTTTGGAATCGTATCCTGTTCACCATATATCATAGAGGTCGGCTGATGAATGATTGGGGTTACTTACTCCATTAAGTGCCAGTTTCTATACAAGGTTTCTGTACCAATTTATAATTCCTGTAAACCCTAATGATTCGAA
>DAIPYV010000328.1:0-2085 GCA_036782555.1 Saprospiraceae bacterium | reverse complement strand
AAGAAATCACTATAAGAAAATGTTCAGAACCTGACAAAAAACTAAAAGAACTCCACCAGGCACTAAAAATAAAAAATAGACCCTATACAAAACTAAAATCTGTAGTACACAAACCGAAACTCAAAAATCTTGAAAGCACAACAATTAGGGAACTTCTATCTGATTGGCACGCAATGTGGGTTCAAATTCGTTGCAAATATTAGTGTTGTAATTTTTGTATTAACTGCCTACTCTTTTGCTTTCGTCTTCGATACTGGTTTTGCGTTTCCTTGATTTTACATTGCTATTTCCCATGTCGTAACTGATGCTGATAGAGCCTCTACGGCTGTCCCAGTTTCCAGCACCCAAGCCTACTTGACCATTGAATCTCGAAACTCCACTCCAACCAGATTGGAAAGTGACATCATTAGCGCTCAGTCTTACATTCATTTTATTATTTAAAAATTTGCGCTGTAAACCAAAGTTGAGACTATAGCTTGGGTCGTACAAAAATACGCCACCCCACACACCCGGTCCGGAGTACCAGCCTGATATTTCACCTTTCCATTTATGGCCCAAATCAAAGGTGTGTTGTTGGTAAATATTATAAGCCCATGCTTGCACATCTACCACTCTGCCATCGCCATAGTCGGCTTGATTATCAGTATAGGAAGCACCAAAGTTCATGTATGCATTCCACCATTTTGTGATATCGAAAGGCAATGAAGCATTGATACTATAAAGTTTTTGAGTGGCGAGATTGTCCCAACTGATGAAGCCCGCACGTTGATCTTCTTCGTCAGGTCCTATCAATCGAGTGATTTGATTGGAAGTATTGCTGTAAGCCAATTTGAACGAAAATCTATATTTTAGGGTATATCCTAACTCAATATTATTGACTATTTCAGGCTGGAGAAATTTATTACCTCTGGAGTAGGATAATTCACTTAGTTGCTCTCTAAATGGATTTAAAATATTATAATCAGGTCTATTGATACGGCGGCCGTAGTTGAGAGAATAGACATGCTCCGGGGATTGTTGATAGGTTAGTCCTGCGGAAGGGAAGAAACTCGTATAATTAAAATCTACTGGAGCTTCTTCTAGTTCAGGTAGAAAGGCCAATAATTCACCCCTCGCATCTGTATTTTCCACCCTTAATCCAGCGGAAGTACTCCATTTGTCATTGATTTTTTTGGAATAATTGACATATCCAGCTAGAACATTCTCATTGTATTTAAATTGATTGGAGCGGCCGTCATTTTGTAGACTTTGACCATTTCGGATATTGTAAAACAAAAAGGTATTGTCCGTAGCCACATTACTGAACTTGGTGCCTACACCTAAATTTCCGCCATATAATTCAGTTTCATAATCGACTTTAGCGGTGGCGATGTCTATTTTTACGGGTGTGTTGTAAGAAGTAATGTTTTGGCTGATGATATTTTTTTGTGCAGCATCGTAGTAAAAATTGGGTTGAAAATTGTCTGCATCATTTCTAAAAGTACCATAATCGGCATCAATATTCAAGCGATTTTTGCCAGATTCATAGGCATAGTTGATATTAAAAGTCGCTTGCTCTCGCTGTGTATCGGCTGTATTGGGAGCTGTGAGCACACTGTCCACTTGAGAGAGTTGCGTCTCTTGCGAAATAAATGTTTTGTTATTGCTCAGACTATTCCCATTATTTTTTTGGCCACCTATTAGAAAACCTACTGTATGTTTTTTGCCTATAAAGAAATCTGTGCCCCATCTGCCATTGAGTCCATGGTAATCGTTTGTAGATGTATTGCTTTCATCCAGAAATAAACCATTTTGGTAAGTGTCGAACTTCATTTCATTCCATCGCGTACCGCCATTATACCCTATCCCACCAAAGGTATTGAACCGATTATTTCTGTAATTGGCATTACCGTTGACATTGCCTTGGCCGTATCTCCCATGTCCGTAACTGCCACTGATAGAGCCGTTGGCTCCGAGATTTTTGTCTTTTTTGAGCCGAATATCTATGATACCTGCATTGCCTTGAGCCTCGTATTTGGACCCTGGATTGGTGATGATATCTATTTTGTCTATTTGTTCTGAGGAGAGATTTTCTAAGTAGTTGGT
>DAIPYV010000327.1:0-2135 GCA_036782555.1 Saprospiraceae bacterium | reverse complement strand
AACATTACAAGTTTAATTTTGAGAAAGTATATGTATATTTATGTTAAACAGGGATGTCTAAAAATTATATTTGATGTTCAACATTTAATCCCATCACTTTCCTACCAAAAAAATACAAGGTCGCTTGTGTAATGTGGCCACATCAAATTTTTTCCATTGTGAGACTTCTTGCGTTAGGATATATTCTGTGGGTGCATTAATATCGCAGGCGATGCATAGTTTTGTTTTGGGTTGAAGTGCGCTGCAAATCGTCTCTATCATGAATCCGTTCCTATATGGTGTCTCCATAAATATCTGAGTTTGAACAGTGCGGTTTAAAAGTGATTCTAACTGCCGCAATTCCTTGATAAGGTTGGCCTTTTTATTGGGAAGATAACCATGAAATGCAAAACTTTGACCGCTAAATCCACTGGCCATCAGTGCCATAAATATGGATGATGGGCCAACCAATGGCACAACTTTTATCCCATTTTGATGGGCATAAGCTACTGCTAATGCACCGGGGTCAGCAATACCAGGACAGCCTGCTTCTGAGATGACAGCTATGTTTTCTCCTTTCAGTAGATGACTTAAAAAGCTATTGTCCTCATGAGTGTCACTGGAGATTTCATGTATGATAAGTTCAGATATAGGCTTTGGGTGGCGAGCTGCTTTGATGAAATGTCGAGCTGTTTTGGCTCTTTCTACCAAAAAATAAGTAGTATTGTGCAGTACATCAATGGCTTCTTTGGACAGGCTTTCTATGTGTCCTTCGACAATAGGGCACGGCATCATATAGATTATTCCTTTTGTCATTGAAGTGCACGTCTTAAGGTTTTACCTACTGTGGTCTTGGGCAGTTCGTCTCGAAATTCTACATGTTTAGGGACCTTGTAGCCCGTGAGATTTTCTTTGCAATAAGCTATAATTTCTTCTTTGGTCAGACTTTTATCCTTTTTAACCACAAATATTTTTACCACTTCACCAGATTTTTCGTCGGGAACACCTATAGCGGCAGCTTCCAAAACTTTGGGGTGAGAGGACATTACATGATCTATTTCATTGGGGTAAACATTAAAGCCACTTACAAGTATCATATCTTTCTTGCGATCAACTATGTACATATAACCATCCTCGTCCATTTTGCCTATGTCTCCCGTACATAACCATCCGTCGTGAGTGATAGTTTTGGAAGTCTCACTGGGTTGATTATAATAACCTTTCATGACTTGAGGTCCTCGACACTGTATTTCTCCTACTTCATCAAAACCTTTTTCTAGGCTATCATCACCCATGATACGTATCTCTGTCGAGGATACAGGAAGTCCAATGCTGCCTGGCTTTCCCGAACCATCCAATGGATTGACAGTAATCAATGGTGAAGACTCAGTCATCCCATAACCCTCTGTGAGGGGACATCCTGTGACTTCTTTCCATCTGTCAGCTACTGATTTTTGAATGGCCATACCACCACCGACAACTACTTTGAGGGATGAAAAATCACATTTGCAAAAGTCTTCATTATTGAGTAAAGCATTGAATAAAGTATTGAGTCCGGTCATTAAGCTGATTTTGTGCCGCTTAAATTCTTTAACCACAGATGACAAATCTCTCGGATTAGTGACCAATACAGTTTTAGCGCCATAACTCATAGCTGCGAGACAATTGACCGCAAATGCAAAGATGTGGTATAGAGGCAAGGGAGACAAAATAGTTTCGCCTTTATCTGATACATTTGTCTGCATCCAAGTTTTTATCTGTATCATATTGGCTAGAAGATTTCCATTGGTCAACATGGCGCCTTTAGAAAGACCAGTCGTTCCACCTGTATATTGAAGAACAATGACATCTTCTCTACAGGTGTCAAAGGGTTTTATCTTAAACTTTTTACCTTCGTCGATGGCATGACCAAATGACACCGTATTGGCTAGATCATACTTGGGTATCATGCGTTTGATATACTTAATCGCAAAATTCACGAGGCTGCCCTTTATAGTCCCTAACATTTCACCCAATTGAGCGATAATGACAATTTCAATATCTGTTTGGTCTATGATGGACTGGAGATTGGCGGCAAAGTTTTCAAGGATAATGATGGCTTTAGCGCCACTGTCTTTAAATTGAAATTGCATCTCTCTTGGAGTATAAAGCGGATT
>DAIPYV010000326.1:0-2146 GCA_036782555.1 Saprospiraceae bacterium | reverse complement strand
AGGTATTTAATTATTCAACTATGAAAATTTTCATTGCATTCGTATTCGTATATGCGTCTTCACTATCGATCATCAATCACTCCACCAGTTTGTTTGTAGAAGAAAAATGGTCTGGCCATTTTTTTCTAGCATTGCTGTCTGATGTTATGTTTTCGATTTTGGCGACTAAGTATCTAGAACAGTCTTTTATTGACGATTTCTGGTACCTTTTGTTCCTATATGGGCTACCAAACCTGCTGTATCGTCTTTACATTTATAGTAAACTAAAAAAAGAGAAGCAGACGAGTATAGCTTAGGAATTCATGCGTACTCTGAAATTTTAAGAGCTTGGATCTAGGGTACCTTATCGAGCTGTGACTTGGCGCTTTGCTTTTTGCCCGAACTTAAGCCGTGGTTATCGAAATTCACCACAGCTATGTCCCTTTCGGTCATTAAAAGAACGTAGTTTCACTTTTTTAGGAGATTGACCCTTTTATATCTAGGTAAGTTAGTCAGTCAGTCAGTCAGTCAGTCAGTAGTTCGATAATTACTCGAACTACTGACTTTTTTGCATATTTGTGGTGCTTATCTAAGATTTGCTAGCTCACCCTTGCTAACACTGCCTTTGCGGCAAGCCTCCCAAGGTCGGCCTGCGCAAAGGCACAACCGTTAGCAAGGATGAAATATAAAAGGCAAGATCGCTCATCTTATGGAGTACTTGAAGTTGGCCTTTTTGGAAGTATGGAATCGTTGCTGGCGGGGGAAGCGGAATTTTCTGAAACCGACCCGCCTTGAGTATTGGAAAGTAGGAAACCCGATTGGCCTGAGTAGGTTAAGCGAAGGCAAACTAAATTCAACTAAATTCATTAACAATGAAATTCTATTTAAATGTACTTTTGCTTGTTGCTTATACTTTTCTTGTTACTTCTTGCTCTCAAGAAGAACTATTTACTAAATGCGACTGTTTTACAGTCACATGACAGAACAGCTCAAATAGATGAGATTAATTCTATTTATGAGAAATACGGTAAATAAAACTGCGCAGTACTCAACTTTTCTTCATTTGCACTTGAAGAAGGAAAGCAAGGTGTAGTTTCTAAGCCAGGTATACCAGATAATATTATTAGTGATATCTATTCGAGTGTATTAAATTTTCGTGCAGGTATAAAATCAAGCACATCTGAAAACTTAATCATACGAGAAAGGAATGAGTTGTATAGTGGCTCTTATCAAGATTACAAAGAAAAAAGTGTTTATAGATTTTATTCTTTAGCTGCTGATATGATGGTAATTATAGACGAATCTGACAAGTTGGTGGGAAATGAAGGGACGCTTTCATGCTCAATGAATTCTGAATCAGTTGTTGACTGTGAGGATGGAGATAACTCTGAGTGTTTAGGAGTTTACTTAGGGGACATTGATATATTATTTTTGTGGAGCGATCAAGCAAAGGAACAATTCGTTTCGGAATTGGATCGAGTTGCACATCTAGATTTGATGATGGATCAATTAAGACTCGCTAACACAAATAGTAATATTCAGAATACATATAATTATCATTATGGTGACTACAATTATGATATAAATTTTGAGGCAAATTGTCAAGATGATATTACGACATTTTTGGCTAATAATCCAGCAGTCTATGATATGCGATCTGCGTTTGGGGCTGATCTAGTCGTATTTTTATCTAATCCAGAAGAATATTGGGATGATGCGGTTGCTTGTGTTCCTGATTTTGGAGTGATTCCTGACAAAGCTTTCACTGTAATCCCGATAGACTTAACACTTCAAGAATTTATTTTTCCACATGAGGTAGCTCATTTATTTGGAGCAAAGCATGGGAATGGTGGTGCTGATGAAACTGATTGTTGTGGAAGAGGGAGAAATATATCATTTTGGTTCGATAACGATGTAGCAGTTTTCAATTCTATAATGCATGGAGCAGATCGTAGAATTCCCTATTATACTGATCCTGATATATATTATGAATATAACGGTCAATCAGAGCCCATAGGTTTGATTTACCAAGGTAGAATGTGGAATAATGCAGGCTTACTGAGGAACTATGGATGTGAAGTTGCGGGAATTGAAACTTCTCTAGATTTAAACGTGTCATTGTCCAAGAACTATGATAATTGCATATTGAATGTGTATTCTGCTGCTG
>DAIPYV010000325.1:0-2149 GCA_036782555.1 Saprospiraceae bacterium | reverse complement strand
AGAAGGATTAAATTCTCTTCAAGAGGGGCAATCCTACGCTTTTGATTATTATGATTTTGTGGACAAAATGACTTATTACAGTAGTGTTGTATTGCCACAATTTAGAGCGTTTCAGAGTAGAAAAATGGAGTTGATAGCCGAAAAAAATCACAAAATGCGCCTCGAAAGCTTCGACAGTCAAGTGCTCACTTCATTTGTACGAAACAAACTTATCAATCAAGTCTATCTCCCTATGATAGGCGCCAACTTTGCAAAACAATTAGGTGTCATAGGTGAAACCAAAAGGACAGACCGCATGGGTATGCTCTTATTGGTTTCTCCGCCTGGATATGGAAAAACGACGCTTATGGAATATGTAGCAGATAGACTGGGATTGGTATTTATGAAAATCAATGGGCCATCCATAGGACATCAAATCACATCCACAGACCCTAATGAAGCCAAAAACGCTGGTGCAAAATTAGAACTCGAAAAACTCAATTTGGCCTTTGAAATGGGGGACAATGTCATGCTCTATCTTGACGACATTCAACACTGTCATCCAGAGTTTCTACAGAAGTTCATCAGTCTCGCTGATGGCCAGCGTAAGGTGGAGGGCATCTTCAATGGTGTGGCCAAAACATATGACTTCCGAAGTAAACGCTTTTGCCTCGTGATGGCGGGAAATCCCTACACTGAGACAGGCGATATATTTCGCATCCCTGACATGCTCGCCAATAGAGCTGACATCTATAATCTCGGTGACATCGTAGGTCAAAATGATGGTCTCTTCGAACTGAGTATGATAGAAAATGCTCTCATGTCCAATGATTATATGCAGCAATTGACCAAAAACAGTATGGAAAATTTGTATAAACTTTATGATGCCATAAAAGTAGAAAGCCCTATTCCTACCTTGGAAGGCAACATGACTGAAATGCAAATTCAAGATCACTATAACGTACTCAAAAATATCATTCAAGTGCGGAATGTCGTACTCAAAGCAAATCAACAATACATTCAATCAGCGGCCATGGAAGACAGCTATCGATTAGAACCATCATTCAAGCTGCAAGGCTCGTATCGGGACATGAATAAGTTGGTTTCCGCAGTCTACCCCATCATGAGTAAGGATGAAATTGATACCTTGCTTTTGACACATTATAAAAACGAATCTCAGACCTTAACTTCCTCTGCTGAAGCCAATCTTCTCAAAATGAAAGAACTGATGAATCTCATGTCAGAGGCGGATAGGTTACGTTGGCAAGACATAAAAACA
The DNA here is from genome assembly GCA_036782555.1 of Saprospiraceae bacterium. Taxonomy (GTDB): domain Bacteria; phylum Bacteroidota; class Bacteroidia; order Chitinophagales; family Saprospiraceae; genus OLB9. The sequence goes on along the minus strand of DAIPYV010000325.1, from coordinate 891 downwards.
CAATTTCTCAAAAATAAAGTCATCAAGGGATTAGGCTCAGATGACCGAATGTCGCAAGTTGTGGCTCTACTGTCGGAGTTTAATGATCATTTAGAGGGAATAAAAGAAGGGGTAAATGGAAAAAATGTAAACTAGTGCTCTGTCCAGATAAAGAACTAAATAATTTACGGCTCTTTTTGAATATCTCTGCGTTGAAAAGCCTCGGCGTAGAGAAGTTTATTCTAAGCTGTGGCACGGCGGCCACAGTACCGAAATTAACATAACGGCATAAATTCAGAGCTAAAATCGTTTGCGACGATTTCTTTACGCTCTTCATGTTTTTCGCCTTGATATATTCAAAAATAGCTCACAACTTAAATTAGTTTTACTTTGTTAACTTAGATTTGTTAGCCTATATTTTTTCAAAATTTTGCTAATATCAGGTTTCTCAGTCGCTAAAGCTTCTTCGAAATGACGATCACACGGGCAAGTAAATTGGGAAAAAGAGGGCGGCAGCGAAGCCACGCCGCCCTCTTTTTCCCAATTACCTCAAAATGGCGTCGTCATTTCGACCGAAGGGAGAAATCTGTACATCTTTTTGCCTCCCATTTTTCTAAACTGAACATCGTCATTGGTAACAATAAAGTGGTAGAAAAACTCAATTCATCATAATGTAACAAAGTAGAATTAAACGAAATTTCTTTTTTAATTCCATTAAGCTTTTCATTACCCAATTGGTGAAGTTTAAAAAAAAACATTGATTCAGTAAATCCGAGCGCAATAAATAAATTATTTGATTATACAAAGATTAAATAGGGATATTTATTCATTTTAGAAACAAAAAAAAGCGCTCACCAACAAAAGTTGATGAGCGCTTTAATTTTCTCAATTTATTGAGAGGCTTACTCTACT
>DAIPYV010000324.1:0-2150 GCA_036782555.1 Saprospiraceae bacterium | reverse complement strand
TTGTGCTTGAACGTGATATTTCTATTTTTTGTGCCATCAAAACTATGTATCAATGTTATTAATTTAGCTTGTGTTTGAGGCAAAAGATGTTGTGCCGCCTCGAGTGCGGATTCTTCATTTTCATGCACATGTACAAAAATAAACCTTTTGGATTTAGGGTTTTGAATTTGTATCAAGACACTGTCTTCTCCCATCATGACTTTTTTAATAAAAATATCATTGCTTTGAGCTGACAAAATCTGGGTAAAAAGAAGAACAATAAGAACAATTTTACTACTCATACTTATAAATATTTATCCTACTTTATTAGGGTTTTCTTTGATGAAACTCGCCCAACCACTATGCCTTTTTTGACCGCCAGAAAAACCCCGAGACTGATTATAATGTGTCACAGCCACAGCCAAAGCATCTGTAGCATCGAGATGTTTGGATGTAATTTTAATTTTGAGAATGGACTCCAGCATAGCAGCTACTTGCTCTTTGGAAGCATTTCCATTGCCCGTAATGGATTGTTTGATCTTTTTAGGAGCATATTCCTCGATGTCTAAGCCCATAGTCATTGCCGCCGCCATAGATACACCTTGTGCCCTTCCCAATTTGAGCATAGATTGCACATTTTTACCGTAAAAAGGTGCTTCGATGGCCAATTGTTTGGGCAAATAAGTTTCAATGATTTCTTGTAATTGAAGAAAGATTTCTTTTAATTTTTCATGGTGATCTTCAAATTTCTCCAACCGAAACACTCCAAAAGTCAATACTCTCAAATCCTTGCCATCCACTTCCACCACAGCATAACCCAAGATGTTTGTGCCAGGATCTACTCCCAATATCTTAAAGGTATCATTATTCTTTTTCACATTGATGGACATAGACTATATCTGATTTTAACGCAAAGATGTATAATAATTTTTTATTATTTGATATTTTATGAAAATATTTCTATTGGGAAATTATTTTTGTGGTTTTTTAAAGCATCTAAATTATAAATGTCATGATCAATGTGAGTATTATGTTGAGTATTTTCCTAACTATTACAACCAATAAATGTAATGTATCTGATGAAATAAAACTAGTACAGGCAAACCATATACAAATTGACAATTTCCAGAAAATATTAGATGAAGCTAAATTAGATGGCTCCATATTGATATATGACCTTCAAAAAAAACATATTCTATTCCAATAATTTCAACTTGTGTGAAGTAGGGCAAATACCCGCTTCAACTTTTAAAATTCCCCATTCTATGATAGCATTAGAATTAGGAATTGTTGATATTAATGCAACGATTTTTAAATGGGACGGCCAACCTAGAGCATTTAAAATGTGGGAAACAGATCTAGATTTTAAGGGCGCTTTTCATAAATCATGTGTACCCTGTTATCAAGAAGTAGCCCGAAAAATTGGCCCATCAAGAATGAAATACATGCTCGACACACTCCATTACGGTCATATGAAGTTGGATTCAAATACGATAGATAACTTTTGGCTCAGAGGAGAATCTAAGATTTCATCCTACGAGCAAATAGAGTTTTTAAGAAGATTTTATGACGGTGAGCTTCCTATTTCAGATAGAACGCGTCAAATAATGAGAGAAATGATGATCATGTCTAAAACCGATAAATACATCCTTTCCGGCAAAACAGGCTGGGCCATGAATAGTGAAGACAACCTAGGATGGTTTGTAGGTTTTGTAGAAAAAAATGATAATATCTTCTATTTCGCCACACAAGTAAGGCCCAGACCAGAATTGGATATGGACGATTTTGCAGAAATAAGAAAAACAGTTACTTATGATGCTTTGAAGTTTTTAGGAGGATGGGATTAATGCTCTTTGATAAAACATGTGCGATACAATTTTTTTTTTCAAATCGACATACCCCAATCCTCTAACTTTACTCCCCCATTATCTTCTCTTGTTGTTCTATACTTTCATCATGAATGCTCTTGATGACCCGTGTGATAAAATACTCGCTGAGGCCGTTTTTTTTGCCCCGCTCTACAAATTTTTGTAAGACTTCTAGCCATCTTTCATTCTGGAGTATGGTCATATTGTTTTCTTTTTTGTAATGTCCTATCTGGCGAGCTATTTCCATTCTTGAGGCTAAGATATTCATGATTTCGTCATCGATGATATCTATTTGTTTACGCA
>DAIPYV010000323.1:0-2163 GCA_036782555.1 Saprospiraceae bacterium | reverse complement strand
CTTCATTCCCTATCGCTTGTTTTTTGAACAATATACCAGACCAATGGCTGTCTTTAAATTGATGGATTTTTACTTTTTCAGCAGGCCCTAAATATCTAAAATGAGATTCGTAGTGAGAGCTTCAAATACAATAAAATCAGCACTTTTAGCCTGGCTAGGATCCGCAAAGCGGAAGAGCGATAGTCACTCCTATGGTGCATGAGCACCGTTAAGAAAAGGTACTAAATGTACCTTTTTAGGTGTGAACCGAAAGCTCCGTCTTGAGGCTTAGTTAAATCTTATTTTAATGTATAGTATTTGGAGATCGTAATAGATTATCATTTTAGATTTTTAGGTTATATAATTTCTTTATCTATATAATCAGAACTCAGTAAACTTAAGGCGCCCATATAATTGATACAAAAAGTAACTGAATCACCTACTTGGTATTTATGAGGATTAACTCCTAAATCAATCACCAACATATCAGAACTCGCACTTATCAATTTTATGTTTTCATCTTCAGGTGCTATATTATTGATATTGATATCTAACAATCCTAAGTCTAGTATTGCTCTGAATGAATATTGTCCTAGGTCTTCTTCAATAATCTCAAATTCCTCACCACTTGGGTTTTTGGCGAATTGACCTATAGGTGTTTTGGGTTTATGTGTAATTGCAATTATTTCACAGCACAATTTAAAAACATCCTGATACAGATTTTCATAGGGTTTTTCAGTCACTAAATTGTTACCAAAAAACAGTGCCTCCCCTACCCTAAAATGATTGATGGCTTTTGGGAGTGATTTTTCCAAAATAAGTGGTATGACTACAGAAGTACCTCCAGTTATCCATTTTATTTTCTTGTTAAATTTGAGTTCAATGATTTGACTATACAACGCTAATTGTAAAAGTTTGTCATGTGATGGCATCACACCATTCAAACAATTCAAATTAGTACCTATAGCGACGACTTCAATATTAGGTAATTTGAATATCTTTTCATAAAAATTAAGGAGATTTTCGCCCATAATGCCCTCGCGTAAATCACCTAGTTCTATCATAATGGTGATACGATGTATTTTGCCTTGTCTCACAGCTTCCTTTGACAAAAGTTCAATGGTACTACTTTCTGTATTAAAACTGACATCAGCATATTGAACTACTCTTTTGATACTTTTTTGTGGTGGCGGTTTGATATACACAGTTTGTATCTTTGGATTCAATTTTTTAATTAATTCCAAATTTTTAAGACGACTATCGCAAACCTCTTTTATACCTAAGCCCAATACCTCATTTAGAAATAACGCATTTCCACACAAAATTTTTGTAACTATAGCCCAATCGATGTCATTTTGAAGGAACAACTCATTAAGATAGTCGAAATTATGTTTTAGCTTATTTTTGTCCAGCTTTAATATGGCCATAAACTTTGATATTTTGATTTAATCAACTCAACCAATTTAAATATTTTGGATCAGAAAAATTACTATACCCGAATCCGGATTCTATTATAAAGCCGTACATGCACTTTTTACTTCCCAGTAATGCATGGTTTTATTGACCTTGACTTTGTGGTTTATGTTGTGGTCTTTCCAAAGATTCAAGCCATTTTGGACTTCATCAGAATCCTTTCTGTAACATGGTTTTCCTAATTGATTAGGCATCATTTTTAATTTTTTCATTATATTAATTTTTTATTTATTATTATTGATATCAGAATATTGACATCTTCTCTTTATTACATAACAGATGATAAGCATTCATTCCAAAAGAGGGTTGGCGAAAATCTTATTCTTACATCTCTTCCTAGATAACCATTATAAAAATTATCCTTAAATACCCTTGTATGGATCAGTTGGGTTTTTGATACCTCATTTCAAGATACTTATTTGTAAATCCTAACTTTTCATAAAGTCTTTTAGCTGGATTGTTGGGTTCTACATGTAAGGCTATATCACCATTAGCTTCTTTGATGGCTCTTGTCATAATCTGCTGTCCAATACCATGACCTCGGCCATCTTCGTGCACCGCAATATAAACTAATATATGGGATGGTATATAGCCTTTCATCCCAGTTTTATTGACTACAGAAGCGCCTACGATATCATCATTATCATCAGTGACTAGGATTACAAATCCGCCTGGAGTGTCGTCTAGTGAAAGCGCGTACTCGATAGCACT
>DAIPYV010000322.1:0-2164 GCA_036782555.1 Saprospiraceae bacterium | reverse complement strand
TCAATAAATCAAACATTTACGAATGGCTTTTTGTTTTTTTGTCATGTGCTAAACTAATAACTAATAAATTAACTTTTAACCTTTAGCTTCTAACTTCTAACTTCAAATTTTAACTACTGCAACTCAACATCGAACAGCCTACTTTATGTTTAGCCCAGTCAGGACGTAGGGCGTACCATTGGTCATATTCTGGTTGGTCTTTATATGGGTTTTTCAAACACTTATACATGTCGTCTATGACAGATAAATCACCTTTTTCAGCTGCGTCAATCGCTAATTGTGCCATGTAATTGCGCAGCACATATTTGGGATTGACACTATTCATCACATCTTTTTTATCTGCAAGAGCGTGCTCTGGCTGGACATCCATATAGTGCATGAGCCATTCGCTCCAGCGTGTAATATATCCATCAAAAAATTCTGAATAACTACATGATTTTAATATTTCTACAAAATCCTCCAATTGACCATCAAAACTGCTCAGTTCTCTGTAAAAAAGAGTCATGTCTGTTTCGCTATCCTTTAATAGCTTTTTTAAATCTTCTACCAAGGGCCATATCTGTGGATTTTTATCAGAGAGACCTATTTTTTTTAACATCATTTTGCGGTAATGCTTTACATAATGTTTTTGGGTTTTATCCAGGATATCTTCAAAAGGTTTTGTGTCACCTATCAATGGATATATTGCATTGGCGAGTTGAACTAAATTCCACAATCCAATATTGGCTTGATTTCCAAACCGATATCTACGGCCTTGCGCATCAGTGGTATTGGGTGTCCAATCAGGATCATAGTCTTCCAACCATCCATAAGGACCATAGTCAATGGTTAGGCTCAAAATAGACATGTTGTCAGTGTTCATCACTCCATGTACGAAGCCCACTCTTTCCCATTCTATCATCAATTCCATCGTTTTTGTAGCGACTTCTTCATACCATAAAAGATATCTATTTTCATTAGATGATTCAATATGAGGAAAGAAATACTCAATTGTATAGTCTACTAATTTTTTTAAGTTAACCATATCTTTTTGAGCTGCAAGAATTTGGTAATTGCCAAATCTCAAAAATGACGGAGCTACTCTGCATACTATTGCACCATTTTCGTAAGCTGCATTTCCATCATACATCATATCTCGCAAGACCTTATCTCCGGAACTAACCAATGACAATGCTCTGGTCGTAGGCACACCCAAATGGTACATAGCTTCACTGCACAAATACTCCCGGACTGAACTTCTCAATACCGCTAATCCATCAGCCGAACGAGAATAAGGCGTTCTACCTGCCCCTTTGACTTGGTATGTTAAGCGTTGATTGTAGTCCCACGTTTCCATGATATTGATGGCACGACCATCACCTAACTGCCCCGCCCAACGGCCAAATTGATGACCACCATAACACATCGCGTAAGGCTTGCTGCCTAGATAATTGATATTTCCAGCCATCAAATCGACAAACTCCGGGCTTTTAGTGGTTTCTTCTGAGAGTCCCAACATCTTTTGCAAATCGTCAGACACATGGAGCAATTTGGGAGCACCACATGGAGTAGGAGAGACATAAGAAAAACAAGCCTGTGGTACTTGTCTGACATAATTTTCTAGAATCGGATCAGCTGGTAGATGTTCAGTAAAGGAATTGTCTATATTAAAATTATGCATAGGTATATTTTATAATTATAAGTGGAAAACCCTAAATAGGGTATTTTGTTTTTTCAATATTGACAAGTGTGTTAGGGTACATCATTTCCAAAACTAAATGATTATGAATGGTTATGTGACATATTATAATTTTACACAAATTATGTATGGATGAATATTTTTTTAATAACAAAAGTTTCGGAGTAGTTTATTATAGATTTTATTTCCATTTTAACTAAGAATAAAATTTTATTTGGTTGTGAATTAGTTTTACTTTCTTTTCTTTTGCCTTGATACAAAAGAAACAAAAAATCTAGGCTGTTTCATTTTTTTAACGCCAAAATTTAAAAAAAATTGCTAAACAGAAAAAACCTACCTGACTGACGCTAGGCAGGCAGGCTCGCCTCAATGGTTTGTGATACGTTTTAAATTGCTGATTATCTTGTATTTGATGGGTATAAGTTATACCCCTAAGCCGACCAAAGTTTTGGTCGGTTCTTTCACTAATGATTGAAATCTTTCAAT
>DAIPYV010000321.1:0-2178 GCA_036782555.1 Saprospiraceae bacterium | reverse complement strand
CACATCAATCTCCCCATCTCCATTAAAATCAGCATTTCTATCTGCTACATCATCACCATCAGTATCCACACACAAGGTATTCACCAACGCATTTTTGAAGTTAGGGTCTTTAAATTGTATGATCTGTGCAGACAAACTGCTCAAACAAAAAGTAAAAAGGAGGATACAAAGATTTTTCATTTTCTGTAAAAATTGTAATTGTATTAATAATATATTTAGGGTAAAGATATTATTTTATCTTGACGTCGTTCACTTTTATTTGGATAAAAATGGATTTTTGTAGTCACTGCGACACATTTTTGATGTTTTACTACAAGTTTTGGTAAATAAGGACTACGGAACTCATTTTAGATTTTTAGGTTTAAATAAAAAAGGATAGCTTTTTGGGCCACCCTTTTTTTCTAAGAAATTTAATTTATCACCCTTCTAACTTAAACTTCACGGGCAAAGTAATCATAACATTTACAGTTTTGCCACCTTGTTTTCCGGGTATCCATCTTAGGTTTTCAGTATTCATTTGTTCTATGATGTCTGCTGCGACTTGGCCACAGCCTTCGCCGATATCTCGTACGATATTGCTATCCGATAGAGTACCATCTGTATTGACTACAAATTGAACGACCACAGTGCCTTCCACACCTTTGCTTTTGGCAGATTCAGGATATTTAATGTTTTCGGAGATATAGGTCAGCATGGCTATGTCAGCACACTTTTTTCTCTCTTCTGAGTTCGATATGTGTTCACATCCAGGAAAACGGGGCATTTCTTCTACCACTTTATATACGTCGCCATCTCTTTTGGCATTTATCAAATCCTCTCCTTGAGTAAATAATTCAATGACTCCATGAGCTGCTTTGTCACCGTACTTGTGGGACCATTCACTCATGTTACATGATTTTGCAGAGCCCACTCTCATGCTTTTGATATTAGAAACATCCCCTTTTAAGTCAGCAGGTTGGATGATTTTTCCATCTAATATCAACAAGGGATTAGGGTGATCAATTCCTGATCTTTGAGCAAATTCAGAAAAATTTTCTAACAACAAACTCAAAGGTGCAGGCGGTGGAGGCGGTGGTGGCGATTTTAATAAACTAGTAGATTCTTCTACATTTGAAGAGACTTCTTCTTTTACCTCGCAAGACGAAAAGAAGAAAAACAATAAGGCTACCGCTGGAAAAATCGCTAAATATTTCCACATAGCCTGTCTAGGTGATTTGTGATGTGTCATCATGTCAATACGTTTTTTGATAAGTGAATTAAAAAATGAATGTGTCAGAGCTAGTTCGAGACCGATCTGCTTTTGGGACAAGAGCAATAAACTATAATGAGAAGGACTCATCTTTTCAGCTACGGCCTTATCTGCCAAAAATTCATGGGCTTGCTTGAGTGACTGCTTGTACAATACAACTATAGGATTGAACCAAAACAAGGCTTGTACCACTTCTGCCAGTAATATATCTATTGAGTGCCATTGTCGGATATGAACCACCTCGTGATCCAGTATCGTGGCGATATCTTGTGTCAAAGGGACATGTTTACTCACAAATACCTTATTCATAAACGAAAACGGAAGGTGCACTGCTTCTGTCTCCACGAAAGGGACGTTGTGAATCGTCTTTTTTTGACCATTCTTATAGTAAGTATATATTTTATAAAGTCCATAGGACAGCTTGGATAATACAAAGACCACTCCTATCCAATAAATAACATACAAGCAACTTAACAATAGATTGCGGTTATCTAAATTTGTATTTTCTTGAGTGATGACAGGAAGCATTTCATAATGATATATATAGTTCCAGTGCATTACAGGTGGCTCCGAAAAAGTCAGCGTCAAATAAGGTGCTACCCAAGGAATGATGAGTGACAATATCAATGCACTTAATAAATATCCTCTATTGCTTCCGAAAAAAGTCAGTTTGGAGTAGAGTACATGGTAGATACCATAAAGCAAGATCATACATGCCGATGCTTGTAATAAGTAGAGGGTCATGATTCGGATGTTTTGTCGTTAGTTAATTGTTGTTTGATTTTCTCAAGTTCTGAGAGTGTCAGGTCATTTTCTTTGACCAAAAAAGAGACCAATTCATTGACCGACCCTTCAAAGTAATTGCTCACCAATCTTTTAAGCGAAAACTTAGAATAGGTCTTTTTACTGATGATAGGGTAGTACTCGTA
>DAIPYV010000320.1:0-2191 GCA_036782555.1 Saprospiraceae bacterium | reverse complement strand
TTGGAATAGGGAGGCGTAATCACGACCTGAATATTGATAGCTTGAGCAAAGCTTTCTAAAGAAATAAGAGATAATAAAAATAAAATGGAAATAGTCCTCACCCAGTTTATCTTTTTTGACAAATCTATTTTATGCATGGTAAATTTTTATTGAATTAAAAAATATACCGCAAAGGTGCGAAGGTCTAGCCCCCTAAACCTTTAAGCTCTTTTTAAAAAGTGTAAAAAAATGTAAAAATAGATGCTTGCGACTTGGATTATCTACATAAAATGAGGGGACAAACTAAATATTTATCAATAGTTGTAGTAATATAGTCATTATGTGAAGTTAGGAAACTATCTTCAATAGTACAGCTTTCAATTTATCATAGTTTTCTATGGACATTTTAGCCAAAGGCAAGCGAACGTCATTGGTACAGAAACCTAGGATATTCATTGCAGATTTGATACCCACGGGATTACCTTCTATATATAACCATTTGTGCAAATCATATGTAAGAAAATTCAGTTCACGGGCGGCATAATAATCATTGTCCAAAGCGGCATTAATCATAGTGCTAAATTGACGTGGTAGAGCATTGGCCATGACCGAAATAACACCATCTCCTCCCACACACACCATAGGAAGAGCCACTTCATCATCACCAGAGGTCACTATAAAATGTTCAGGTTTATTTTTTATAATTCTAGTAGTCTGAATCAAATCACCTGTAGCTTCCTTGATGCCTATGAACTTATGAGATGCCTCAGCTAGCCTGACAGTGGTCTCCCATGTCATATTGGAGCTTGTTCTGCCTGGCACATTATATAGCATAATAGGAACTGGGCTTGCCTCAGCTAATGTCATGTAATGTTGATATATGCCTTCCTGAGAGGGTTTGACATAGGCTGGACTTGACGACAAAATGGCATCTATACCCGAAAAATCGAAGTTCTTAACAGATTTAACAAGCTCTTTGGTATTATTTCCTGTGAAATTTCCTGCCATAAGAGGGACTCTGTTATTGATTTTTTCGACACAAAAAGTCAAAACATCTCTCCCCTCTTCTTCATTGAGTGTAGCAGTCTCACCTGTTGAACCCAATGCGACTATATAATTGACACCACCATTGATGACATGGTCAATAATATTACCTAAGGCCTCAAAATCTATTTCGTTATTTTTGAAAGGTGTGATAATGGCCACACCTGTTCCTATGAATCTTTGATCTTTTGTCATGAAATTTTCTTTATTGAAATGATATCTATACTTTTTATTATTGTATTGATTTTTTGTGTTAAATTTTTTGTCTCACTAACGTCAATAGACATATGAAAGAGGTTGTTGTTATCAACTTTAGTAGCACCAATAATGAATGAGGCATTGACATTTCTCAATATGTATTCAAAATGTGCAGCCATATCGTCTCCTAAAAAAATGACCACATCCCATTGTCCTTTGATAAACTCTTCTACCTTTTGTCCTGAAGGAAAGCCGTACCAATTGACATTTTTGAGATTATAGGCTGAGTAATCCACATTATCTAAAGGCAATTTATTATTAATAAAAGCTAACGATTTCACCACACTAGCACCAGAATTTTTTATTCTTTTTTTAAACTCATGGACGACTTTCCTATCATCCTCCGTGGACCCATCGAACAATAAGGCAATTCTATTTTGAGGATTGACACCAGTACCTTTGAAGCTATTGGAAAACCTAGGAAAATTTTTAATAAAAAACCATCTTTTTATGCGATTTAACATCCAATGTATGATTTTTATTCAGCAATGGAAAAACGCCCCATTTGGCTATATTTGTCTATTCGGACATTGATTCTTTCTTCGGCATCCATAGGTATTAATGTGGCTAACTCCCCTTTTATATGTGTTTTAAGCATTTTTGCCATCTTTTCAGGATCACTATGCGCTCCACCTAATGGCTCCTTTACAATATCATCTATCAAACCAAAATTGAGCATATGCTCCGGTGTCAGCTTTAATGCCTCAGCAGCTTGCTCTTTAAAATCCCAACTTCTCCAAAGTATGGAAGAGCATGATTCAGGTGATATGACGGTGTACCATGTATTTTCCAACATAAATACTTTATCGCCCAAACCAATACCCAACGCTCCACCTGAAGCGCCTTCGCCTATAACATAACAAAGTACTGGCACTTTGAGCTGAGCCATTTCAAATAAATTTCTGGCAAT
>DAIPYV010000319.1:0-2193 GCA_036782555.1 Saprospiraceae bacterium | reverse complement strand
GATTTTCGGCATAAAACATTATTGAAGCTCAGTAAATGTATTAACCCAACTTGCAAATAAATAAATTTAAACCATTGGTAACCAATGATATAGGTGATAAGTATTTATAATTGGGTCACTACATTTGTTTTTCTGACGAAAGGTCTTTCTTTAAATTTCAAAGCATCGTAAATACGTTTAACATCCATGTTGGCTTGAGTGCATGTTTTGATAATGGCCTTTTTATTCCCTTTTACATTCATTGTAGTTGTTGTGATACGTTGTGTTTTTAATTTTTCTACTATGGTGGACCATCGATAAGTTATATTATTGTCCTTGAGTTGTTGTCTGATAAAGTTTACTATTTGATAGGCCAATACTCCTAACCATATGTGGGCCTCTATATATTGATCTTTTTGATGAAAAACTGGCCTTATATTTAAATCAGATTTTAAGCATTGAAAGCTGGATTCTACTTCTCTAGTGAGGTTGTATCCGTCCCATATTTCCTTGTCTGTCAATTCTTTTTTTGAAAATCTTAGAAAATAATGTCCTTTGGGTTTTTCTTTTTCTTCTTTTCTTTTCCACGTTATATCTGTGATGATTCCCTTTTCAGCGTCTTCGCTATAGCTTATGTCGTACAATTTTGAGACTTTAGAAAATTGATTCTTTAATCTTCCTACAGTTTCATGTACCTTTGATAGTTTCTTTAGCCTACGCGGTAAACTTAGACCTTCTTTTAGATAGATCAATTTATCTTCAAAGCGTTGAGTTATTTTAGTGTCCATTGACTCTTCTTTTTTCTTCTTTTGGTCACTTTGTATCAACAGCATCGTCTCTCCTTTTTCTGTTTCTACTTTAGTAATATGGATATTATTTCCTCTGTTGTCTTTAAGTTCTGTCCAGTCCTCTGATAAATGAGTATATTGGCTAGGTATAGTGCGACTGACACATATATAGTCAAATCTATCTTTGACTAAGGTCAAATTTTCATCAATACTCAACCCTGCATCAAATACTAAAAGCGGTTTTTCTTCATCTCCTTTGTATTGTGTTTCTATATACTCTAGCATAGATTTAAGTGTATCGGGTTCATAGATATTGCCATCCCAAAATTGACTTCCTCTCACAAAACCAAGACTATCTATGGTTAATGCTAAACTAATTAGTCGGCAGTCGCTTCTTTTTTGTTTGCTCCTTCCAAATTTAGCTCTATCAGATTCCAACATGAAGCCCTCAAAGTGTATATTTGTCAAGTCAAATATTATCACCTTATTTCTTTGCTTAAAAAAACCTTGACAAGTATCGTATATTTTTTGTTCTATAATAGCCTTATTGGCATAAAGTACTTCAGCGGCTTTGTAGAGGTGGTAGCGTGTAGCTCTTTGCGAGGTTTCGTTGTAAAGTTCTAAAGTAGAAGAATTTTCAATCAACCATCGTTCAGTTTCTAATTCGCTACTAGGATGGATCATTTTTGCTGTTATCAAAGCCTTAGCGGTAATGATTTCCTTAGGTGTCATTCCTAAAGACATTAAGATATCATCAATATTTAAACGGATAAGTGCTTGATTAACAAGCCATTCGCCCCCTAAATCTCTACTTTCTATTTCTTCGGCAGAATTTAAATCCACCTCAGTGTATTGCTGCTCATTTTTCTCTATGTCGTTATTGGACACATCTGGCTTTTGAGCGTTTTTGTGCATTAGCGAAAAATGACCTTTTTTGACTATAATGCCGTGGAAGTGCCTGGCAAGTTGTTCAATTTCATCATCGACATGAGAAAACAAATTGGTCACTCCCGTCAAAAGCTGCTCAATGCGGTCTGCCAAAAATTTGTGTTTAGATGGATGCAGCTCATCGAGTGAACCAAGATTGAGCACTACCATTTGGCGATTCTTATCACCCACTCTATATGAATGAGTTAAACGATAATATTCGTAAACTTTATCGCTGTTACTATTTTTCTTTATGACTTTTCTTATAAACATGGCACAAAGGTACGAAATGTAAATTTAACCACCAAATCTATGGGTCACTACAAATCGTATCTCGAAAAACTAATAAACTGATTGTCAATATATTAGTATTTTTTATCGTCGAAAAAAAGTGAAAAAAAGCGGATTTTTAACATATTGTTAACTTTTTGGGGTCGGTTTTTTGCAAGTTGGGTTAAATGCCAAATGGGTTTATAACCTTTGAAAGTGACTTGTTCAA
>DAIPYV010000318.1:0-2201 GCA_036782555.1 Saprospiraceae bacterium | reverse complement strand
TTCCAACATTTAATAAAACTTGATATATATCTATATGTGCCTATTGACACAATTCAAATCTTCAAAAGCTAATTTAAGTCTATCAACAAATGTCAGTTCCGCTGAACGCAACCAAACACGTGGGTCATAATGCTTTTTATTGGGTTTGTCATCACCATCGGGATTGCCTATCTGAGCCTGAAGGTAAGCTTCTTTTGATTTATAATAATTCTTGACACCATCCCAAAATGCCCACTGTAAGTCTGTATCAATATTCATTTTTACAGCACCGTATTCTATAGCTTCTCTTATCTCCTCGCGGCTAGACCCCGATCCGCCATGAAATACAAAGTTGACAGGATTATGTCCCGTATTGAATTTCTTTTGAATATACTCCTGAGAATTTTTAAGGATAATAGGTTTTAGTGTGACATTGCCCGGTTTATACACGCCGTGTACGTTTCCAAAAGCCGCCGCTACGGTAATCTTATCACTGATAGCCATGAGATGCTCGTAAGCATAAGCGACTTCTTCGGGTTGTGTGTACAGTTTGCTGCTATCCACATCAGAGTTGTCCACTCCATCTTCCTCACCACCAGTCACACCGAGTTCTATTTCTAAGGTCATGCCCAATGCCTTCATTCGTTTAAGATACGAGGCAGAGATCTCAATATTTTCCTCAATGGGTTCTTCTGATAAATCGAGCATGTGACTAGAGTATAATGGATGACCATATTTTTCAAAATGCTGCTCACTCGCATCTAATAGTCCATCTACCCAAGGCAGTAAATTTTTAGCACAATGATCTGTATGTAGTATGACAGGAACACCATAAGCCTCAGCCATTTTATGTACATGTAACGCACCCGCTACACCACCGACTATGGCCGCTTTTTGCCCCTCATTACTGAGTGATTTACCTGCATTGAATGAGGCTCCACCATTGCTGTATTGGATGATAACTGGCGAATTAACAGCTTTTGACGCCTCAAGCACAGCATTGACTGTGTTGGAACCTGTAACATTGACAGCTGGCATAGCAAAATCCTTTTCATTTGCATAATTAAGAAGTTCGGTCACTTCATCACCGAAGAGTACTCCGGACCTAAATTTTTTAGAAGACATATTATTATTGTTGAATTGATTTAAATAATCCCTTTTTCTGCAAGGTATCTCTCTGCGTCCAATGCAGCCATACATCCTGTACCTGCGGCTGTAACCGCCTGTCTATATATATGATCCGCCGCATCGCCACTCACAAATACACCTTCCACATTGGTGTGTGACCTGCCAGGTATCGCTTTGAGATACTTGTTTTCGTCCATATCTATCCAGCCTTCAAAAAGGTCCGTATTGGGTTTATGACCAATGGCTACAAAAAATCCAGTCACAGGAATAATTTTTGTTTCACCAGTTTGGTTGTTTTTTACTCTTACACCTTCCACACTGTCTTGACCCAAAATTTCTTCAGTTTCAGTATTCCAATATACCTCTATATTGGGTGCTTTTAATACCCTTTCTTGCATGATTTTAGATGCACGCATTTCACCTTTTCTTACCAACATGTGTACTTTTGAACACAATTTGGATAAGTAAGTAGCTTCCTCCGCCGCTGTATCTCCAGCACCTACGATAGCGACTTCCTGACTTCTAAAAAAGAAACCATCACACACCGCGCAAGCTGAGACACCTTGATTCATCAATCGTTTTTCGGATTCTATACCCAACCATTTAGCTGAGGCGCCAGTAGAGATAATGACAGCATCGGCGTGTATCTCATGTCCTGTCTCTGACCATATTTTGTGCGGTGTAGATGAAAAATCTACCTTAGTTATCATTTCATACCTGATATCGGTGCCGAATCTTTCGGCTTGCTTTTTAAAATCTTCCATCATTTGTGGTCCCATGATACCATCTGGGTACCCAGGATAATTTTCAACATCATTTGTGATAGTCAATTGACCGCCAGGCTCTTTTCCCGTATATAAAACTGGGGCCAGATTGGCTCTTGAAGCATATATAGCCGCCGTATATCCAGCGGGTCCTGACCCAATGATAAGACAATTTACTTTTTCTACACTATTCTCTGACATAAAACTATTTTTTAAAATTACGCAAAATTACATTTTTTAAAAAAATTCAAGTAATAAACATTGAATTTATTCGCTAGAATTTCATTTACAGACTCTAAAACTATGGATTTACCACAATAGTTGAGTACC
>DAIPYV010000317.1:0-2209 GCA_036782555.1 Saprospiraceae bacterium | reverse complement strand
TTAAATTTTAATCTATATTTCTTTTTTGAGGGCTATTTTTCATTCATTTTACACAGCTCAAGCCCTTGGCGTTGAACAAACCGACAAAAAAATTTATGAAATGTATGGAAATATAGTATTTACTTTTGTCAGCGATACGATATTGAATTATATAGACGTAGAAGTGAACTCGTAAGTAGAAGAATGCTTATTGATATTATACCTGATGAAAGAGCAAGAGAATTTGCTGGCGAGCAGATCAGCTTGTTTGACCTGTAAAGAACTAGTTAGCGCATAGAAAGAGTTCAGGCGCATAATCCGGAGCAGCTCCTAATATCAACCATTTCATGTTGTAAGGCCAATTCCGAAGCAACAACTTGACGTGGTGTCCAATAAAGATGAATTTACTCAAAATGATGGATATTTTTAATTAACTTGATAGCCATTCCTTAAAATCTTAAGGGATGGCTTTTTAACAATTAATTCAACTAAACTATTTTTTATGAATATCTCCTTATCTCTTGTAACAGTGATAAAGTATTTTGCCTTTTTTTTATTAATTGCTTGTAATCCATCTGAACAAAAGAGCCAAAATGAGGATAAACAAGCTATAAATTATTCTCAATGGATGGCTGAATCTGAAATTAAAAGAAATCCGGAAGGTTGGACTATTGATTTCAACCAAAAACCTAAGTGGGAATACACACATGGTCTTATAATGACATCAATGGAAAAATTGTATCAGGTATACGAAGACTCTACATATCTGGAGTATATCTTAAACTTTGCAGAGTTTATGATTGATGATGAGGGAAATATAAAAACGTATAAAAAATCAGATTACAATATCGACAGGGTCAATGGAGGTAAGTTTTTGATTTTCCTACATGAAACTACAGGTGAAGAAAAGTATAAAATTGCATTAGAAACACTTCGCGACCAGATGCGGGAACATCCAAGAACCTCAGAGGGTGGTTTTTGGCACAAAAAAGTCTATCCATATCAAATGTGGCTCGATGGTATTTACATGGGCTCTCCTTTTTTAGCACAATATGCAAAAGCTTTTAATGACACTGAGCTTTTTGATGATGTTGCTAATCAAATACGACTGGTTGATCAACACCATTATTCAGAAAGTACCGGTTTGTATCACCACGCATGGGATGAAAGCAAAGAACAAAAATGGGCTGACCCGGAATCCGGTAATTCGACCAATTATTGGGGTAGAAGTATGGGCTGGTTTGCCATGGCACTTGTCGATATTTTAGACTTTATTCCGCAGGATCATCCAATGCGCAATGATATTGTTAAAGTTGCCATAAAAGTGGCTGACGGCATGCTTCGCTATCAGCATGAAAGCGGAACCTGGTATCAGGTTTTGGATCAAGGTGATAGAGAGGGTAATTATCTGGAAGCTTCTGTATCCTGCATGACGGCCTATTTTTTACTTAAAGGCGCCAGTAAGGGATATTTAAATGAAAATCATAAAGATGCCGGCGTAAAAGCTTATGAAGGAATTGTGAAAAATTTTATTAGAGAAGAAGAAGACGGCACCATTAGTCTCACAAATGTTTGTGGTGTAGCTGGTCTTGGAGGTAACCCATACCGTGATGGCTCTTATGAATATTACATCAACGAGATCATCCGTGACAACGATCCAAAGGGAGTCGGGCCTTTTATTTTGGCTTCAATATGGTATGAAAAAATGGGCAATTGAGATCACAAGTCCGATATAAATTGAAGTATCCTTAAGATTACAGCTTATATTTTGTCATGTCGATCAAATCAAATTTTAGGGATTGAATTTCTCTTTATTGGAAAATGTATTCAGAGGGAAATGTTGATGATGATTTCGATAAGACATATAATGACATTGATTTTGACGCGCCATTATTCATAGGGATATCTTTTACTAACTAAAATTTATCGATACAAATAAAATGACAGAGTTGAGGATTTTGGGTTTGAAGAGTCAGAAGTCAACTCGGTAAAAAGAATTGGCCAATTTTCTGCAAACATTTTCTTGAGTAAAAAAGACATTCAGCATTTTGTGATACCTATCGAAAAAGATATCAATACCAAAGAGCGTAGCATATTTGGGTTTTAGATCCAATCTATAAGTAGTAGTTTTTTAATTTTCGTAGGAATAAAAAATTGAGAATGGGAGCTCTATAAAAGTTCACTTTCTTTGCAATGACTACCGCTTTTTTAACTTTGCGAGAAAATGTTT
>DAIPYV010000316.1:0-2217 GCA_036782555.1 Saprospiraceae bacterium | reverse complement strand
TTTTCAGCGGATTTGAGCCAGTTCATATTGCCGTCTATGGTATTGATTTCGCCATTATGTGCGATATATCTAAAAGGTTGTGCCAGTTTCCACATGGGACTGGTATTGGTTGCAAATCGAGAGTGCACCATTCCGAATGCAGATGTTAACTGAGGATTGGTCAAGTCTTTAAAATAGTTTCTGACCTGAATACTTCGAAGTTGACCTTTGTATATCACTTTTTTGCAAGACAGTGAAGCAATATAAAATCCTATAGGGTCATTTTGTGTAATGTTTGCGGCCTGACGAGTTATGAAATTTCTCAAAATAAACAATCTTCTTTCAAAATCTCTCCAATCTTGTATGTCATAGGGCTTTTCTACAAACATCATTTCCATTCTTGGCTCAACTTCTGTAGCTGCTTGCCCCAAATCGGAATTGTCCACGGGTACGTGCCGAAACCCCAATATATTAAACCCCAATTTATCTGTGGACCTTTTTATGAGGTTTTTGCATTCTTCATATAGGTATTCATTACTAGGGAAGAAAAGCAGCCCAACACCATATTCTCCCATCTGTGGAATGTTAAAACACAACTTGAGCGCTTCATCTTTCAATAATTCGTGAGGTATTTGAATCTGAATACCTGCACCGTCACCAACGTTTTCTTCATATCCCGTGGCACCTCTGTGTTCCATGTTTTCCAACATAGTAAGGGCATCTGAAACTATAAAGTGACTGCGCACACCATTGAGATGAGCTACAAAACCTACTCCGCAAGAGTCAAATTCAAATTTTGGATGGTATAACATAATAGAAATTAGAATCTTGAAATTAAATACATGACATTAAAATTTAGAAATAAAACATTAGGGTTAAACATTTAATTAATATGCGAACACCATGGATTTTTTCGATAAAAATTCGTTGTTGATGGGGTCTTTCGTCGGGTCATTTTGATCCATTTTTAGTACTTTTTTGTGGATGCCTTCCATAGCTTTTATTATGGCAATACGTGAACTTCTCACAAATTCCTTTAAATCGTACTGGCTTAAAAAAGTTAATACTTTTTGTACTTCTTCATCTTGTCCTGTTACTTGAAATACGGTGTAGTCTTCTCGTATCACGACGGCATGTGCACCGTACTCCCGCAAGAGTCGTTCGACTTTGACGTCTTTCATAATGATGAAGGTAGGCACTTTGAAAAGGGCAATTTGTTGCCATATAATCTCGTCGTTGGTATTGCAATATACTTTGAATACCTCCACTAATTTTTCTATTTGTTTGACCAAATTATTAACCACTTCCTCGCTTTCTATGACTACAAGTGTAAATCGGTAAATATTCTCTATCTCGCTCGGTGATGTATTGAGACTATGGATTGATATTTTTCTACGCGAAAACATGATCGCCACTTTATTGATGAGACCTACCTGGTTTTCGGTGTATATGGTTAATGTGTATTCTTGTTTGTTCATGTTTTTTTGGGTTAATGGTAAATGGTTATTGGTTAATGGTTACTGTTACTTGTTATTAGTTACTGGTTACTTGTTATTAGTTACTGGTTAATGGTTATTAGTTCTTGGGTTAATGGTTATTTTGGTCTTTGGAATCGTTATCTTTTTTTGCTTTTTGCAAGTAATTGATATATCCATTTAATATCCTAATGGCTGTTTCGATTTTATTTCTCATCATAAGATATTGGTCTTGGTCTATAAACTCATCTTCTTTTAATGTGATAATATCATCTAAAACCTCGTACATCGATTCACGGGATATTCTGCAGAATTGTGAGTTTTCCTGATACGAAAACCTCCCATATCCTTCTGCAATATTCCTTGTAGTACTTCTTGCTGCCCTCAATATATTGTCTTTCAAATCAAACTCATTTTTAGGCATAGCCTTACATATCTTCCTAACTTCTCTATAAACTTCTCTACACGATTTCCAAACCTCCAAATCTTCAAATGTTGTTATCATGTTTATTAATTTTTGATTATTAGTTATTGGTTATTAGTTATTGGTTATTGGTTAATTGTTACATTCATCATTTTATTTTATACTATTAACTCTGTCCTATTAACTTTTAACCATTAACTCTATCCTTTTAACTATTTACTCATCAAAATTTATATTTCGTCTGCACTCAATACTATTTCTGCTACGCCTTTTCCTTGCGGCACCATAGGGAATACATTGTCTTGTTGGGCTACCATGACTTCTAATAGGTAACTATCT
>DAIPYV010000315.1:0-2245 GCA_036782555.1 Saprospiraceae bacterium | reverse complement strand
TAGGGTTAGGTGCATTGAGCGTTACGACCATGATGGCCTCACACCCCTCCAAATCTAGTAATGAGGCTGATATTAAAAAAAAGCCGATACTTCGAATAGCGCATTTGACGGACATGCATGTCTTTCCAGAAAGTCCGGCAGAGGAAGGTGTCAAAAAATGTATAGAACATGCCTTAAATCATCATGGAAAAATAAATTTTTTCATCAATGGTGGTGATATTATTATGGATGCGCTTAATGAGAATAAAGAAAAAGTAGAAGAACAATGGAAAGTTTGGAGACGTATCAAAGCCGACTATCCTGATTTAAAGATATACCATTGTTTAGGCAATCATGATGTTTGGGGCTTGACACCTGACCTTGAAACTTTTCCTGGCAAAGCATGGGCACTTAAAGAACACAACATGGATTGTCCTTACTACAACTTTGAGACCAATGGGTGGCATTTTATAGTTTTAGACAGTACAATACAAAAGGCCGACAAAACATGGTACACAGCTAAACTAGATACAACACAGAGGCTTTGGCTTGAAAACAAATTAACGACCCTTCCAGCCGATTCACCCATAATGATTATTTCTCATATCCCTATACTTGGAGCAACATCTTTTTTAGATGGCGACAATGCAAAAACAGGCGACTGGATAGTTCCAGGTGCGTGGATGCATACAGATGCTAAATCATTGGTCAACCTCTTTTACAATCATAAAAATGTAAAAGTGTGTATAAGCGGTCATATACACTTGGTAGAGACTCTAAAATATCATGATGTAACCTATCATTGTAGCGGAGCTGTTTCAGGTAATTGGTGGAAAAAAGAACCTTACGAACTGACACAAAAAGGCTATGCTATCATAGAGCTTTATTCTGACGGCACACATGAATATAAGTATGTGGAATATGATATATGATTTCAATTATTGAAACTTATGAAAGTCAATCATATGATAATAAACTAAATATACGATTTTGCTAATCTCAACTTAATTAATTAAGTCTAGGATAACCCCAAAATAAACGATTTTCAATATCAACTAAAATATTGTAATGAAAAAGACTCATCAATAAATAAAAACTCACTTACTTAAATAAAAAATACTAATATAAAATGGACATTCAATACTATCAATTTTTTTACTGAGGTATAAAAAGTTGTTCAGTATTAAAAATAAAATAGACCATATAAAAAAATTAATTATTTAACATACTCATAATAAACAAAATAACTTTATGATTATTATTAATATGTAACTTTGCATAAAATAAAATAAATCATCATGAGTTGGTACAGATTCAATAGACAAAAACTCCAAGAACCCATTGAAATAGTACTTGACCAATCTATCCAACGCGAGATAGCAGCAGGCCATAGACTTAAAATATGTATCGGATGTGACTCACAAGTTAAGGGACAAATTATTGATTTCGCTACAGTTATTTTGATTTTAAGAGAGCACAAAGGTGGTTTTATGTATTATACAATGCAACGTAAAATCTGCAAAATGTCTATCAAGGAACGTATGATTACTGAGGTGAGCATTGCTGTCAACACGGCCTACGAGTTGTGTCCAATACTTGACAAATATCCTGTAGCCCTTGAAGTACATGCTGATATCAATAGCGACCCAAGCTTCAAATCTAATGTGGCACTTAAGGAAGCCATGGGTTACATCTTAGGTATGGGATATATATTTAAATCTAAACCAGATGCCTTTGCTTCATCTTATTGTGCTGATAGATTAGTCCACTGATCTAACTATTGATTAGTTTATATTAACTTAATAATTACACAATAAATAATTAACATAAACTTTGGAGTTAGGTATTGAAACTTCATCTACTTTTGCGACAAATAAAAATCCCATTAACTGATGCGTCTTGCCTTTTTATATACTCCATCTGAACTGACACCTTGGAAAGAGAACGTTAATCTTTTCACATTAAAAACTTTAGTAAAAAATACACCTCAATTTTACGAAACTGAGATAATTTGCTTCTCTGGTTTTAATGAAGAAATGAGAGAAAAATTAAGTCAATTTGATATAGTTTTCAATTTGTGTTATGGATACGAAGATGCAGGCCAAGTGGAAGTGGCACAATGGTTGGAAGACCATGGTATACTACATACAGCTTCTTCATCAAAAAGTATGTTATTGGCTCAGGATAAATCATTGCTGCCTAAAATCTGCCAATTAGTGAAAGGAAATACACCACAAATACATTTCAATGTCGAAAATCTTGATGA
>DAIPYV010000314.1:0-2246 GCA_036782555.1 Saprospiraceae bacterium | reverse complement strand
AAACTTATGATGCTTGGATAGATAATTTGGACAAAAAAATATGGGGTGTTTCTCCTACAGTATGGCTCCAAAAGATAACATTTCCACTACTGACAGAAATACTCTATGTATTTTATTTTGTTTATTTTTTGATGCCTGTGTTACTAGTTGCTATTTTGTTTAGAAATAAAAAATACTACGAGACAGAAGTATCCATGCTTACCCTATTTATTAATTACTATGGGGCTTATGTCTTGTACTTTTTTGTTCCTGTACAAGGACCACGTATTTATTTAGCTCAAGAACATACTGTACCCTTAGAAGGATATTTTTTTGCTGGACCGATACGGGATATTATTAATTTTTTCGAACCCAGTACTTTAGATTGTTTTCCGAGTTTACATACATCTATAGTCATCATCGTGACATTATTAGCAGCTAGGTTTTATAAGCGATTTTATAAACTGTACTTCTTTTTGAGCATTGTCATCATATTCTCTCTTATTTATCTACGCTATCATTATATTTTGGATGTAGTAGCTGGGGCATTGTGGGCATTTTTTTCTTTCTATTTAGCGATTGAACTACATAAAAGATATCATCATAAGTTTCAAAATTTATTAGTCCATCAATCCTCAAATAATGCTGAATAAAAGATTGGACAAAATAAAATCTATTCTGGATTATAAGGCAGAAGATATTCATTTTTATATTCTTTTGTTATCAGCACCTGTATTACTCACTTTATACAGATACTTTAGTTATCCTATACATATTTTTAAATATTTCCCAAGTTTATTGACATCAGCAGAAGGCATAGTAACGGGGTACAAATGGCATTTTTTAGGATTTTTTATATTGATGTTTATTGTACCAGCCTTGCATGTTTTCTTTTTTTGGCGAAAGCCTTTTGATGACTTAGGATGGGGTTTAGGTGATAAAAAGTATGGGATAAAGTTTACATTTGTGACGTTGTTATTGATAGTTTTACCTGTTGCCTACTTAGGTTCTTCTGACTTTTCTGTATTATCAGAATATCCCTTGGCTAAAATTCTCCTTGCGGAAAAAAAATTAGTTTGGGGCTATCATTTGGCCTATGTAGTGTTTTATTATGTGGCCTGGGAGTTTTACTTCAGAGGCTACTTGCTATTCGGGTTAAAAGAGAAATATGGCGCTATAGCTGCTATCTTGATACAGACCATATCTTCTTGTTTAGTGCACATAGACAAGCCTTTTGCAGAGATATTTTTATCTATTCCTGTAGGAATTTTATTAGGTATAGTTGCTTTAAGGGCCCAATCGTTTTGGTATGCCTTTTTAGTACACGCAGCCTTAGGTGTTCTCACTGATTTGTTCATTATATTTAAATAGTACAGTACTATGCAAAAAGTCCTCATCACGGGTGTCAATGGCTTTATAGGGTCTCACATCGCTGAAAGAATGATAAAAAACGGCATGGAAGTGTATGGTCTTGTCCGCAAAACATCCGACCTCAGCCTCATAGATGCTATGCCCATCTCTCTAAGATATGGTGATATCACTGATGCGGCGTCCGTACAAAAAGCGGTAGCAGACATGGATATCGTCATTCACAATGCTGGCTTGGCATCAGATTGGGGCCCATTGGATCTGTTTATGAAAATCAATTTTCAAGGGACACAAAATATCGTCAAAGCCTCCATGGATTCAGGGGTGAAACGTTTTGTATTGATGAGTTCGGTGGCCATTCATGGTTTTGGGAACGAAGGTACCATGAATGAACTATCTCCGATAAAAACCCACGGTTTTCACTACAATATATCCAAATGGGAAGCCGAAAAATGGACTTTTGAATATACTAAGAACAGCCCAATGGAAGTATCAGCCATACGACCTGGCAATGTCTTCGGCCCTAAAGACCACACGTTTATAGAAAAATATTTAGATGTCCTCGTCAAAGGTCAAGGAGGCTACGTCAATGGTGGTCATGCACGCACATGTCCTGTCTATGTGGGTAATCTATCCCAAGCTGTATATCTCGCTGCCACACATCCCAAAGCGGCTGGAGAGGCCTTTGTCATAACAGATGGCTATGATATCACATGGCGGCAATTCACAGAGCAATTGTGTGGCAAAATGGGCATAAAACCACCCCAACTATCTATCCCGTTTACGATAGGAAATCCTTTAGCCTTGTTTTTAGAAAAGGTCTATATTTGGACTCGTCAAAAATCAGCGCCGCTTTTGACCTCTTATCGTATGCACAATGGCGGTAAAAATTACCACTT
>DAIPYV010000313.1:0-2282 GCA_036782555.1 Saprospiraceae bacterium | reverse complement strand
GCAAATGAATATTATGCAAAAAGTCAGGTTCAAGCCCAACGGTAAATGGGATTTTCAATATGGATTTCATTATTCCACTACTTCACCCTACGGAAGATATGACCGCCACAATAGGTTTAGAAGCGGTACTCTTAGATATTCGGAATGGGATTATGGTCCACAATCCTGGATGATGAATAATCTCAGCGTATCTTATCAGGGAGATAATGCATTATATCATGACATGTCCATTAAATTGGCCCATCAAAATTTTAGCGAAAGCCGCCTAGAGCGTAATTTTAATCAAACTATAAGGACTGCAACTGAAGATAAAGTAGCTGCCTATTCTCTTAACTGGGATTTCATAAAAAAAACAAATAATAAAAATACAATTTTCTATGGTTTTGAATACGTATATAATGATGTGGTGTCCACTGGAAATTTAACGAACATATTAAACGGACAACGTGAAGACGGTACGCCACGATACCCAAAAGCTACATGGACGTCAACGGGTGTGTATTTCAATAACGAATATAAAATTTCGAATAAAATAAATCTTCTAGCAGGGCTAAGATATAGTCAATTTAGTATCCGCGCTGATTTTTCGGATATCAATAAATTTTATGAGTTTCCATTCGAAAAGTCTGTCATAAACAATGGTACATTTACTGGAAGTATGGGAGCAGTGTTTAGACCAACCGATACTTGGGTTATCAAGTGTAATTTAGGAACAGCATTAAGATCACCCAATGTGGATGACATGGGAAAAATATTTGATTCAGAGCCGGGAGCAGTCGTTGTACCTAATCCTAATTTAAGATCTGAGTATGCGTATAATGCAGATATAGGTATAGCAAAAATATTCAATGAGTCAATCAAGATTGATATAACGGGCTATTATACAAGATTAGAAAATGCCCTCGTGAGGAGAAATTTTCAATTTAATGGGCGAGATAGTATTATCTATCTTAACGGTTTAAGTCAAGTACAAGCTATCCAAAACGCAGCCAATGCACAAATATTTGGTGTTCAACTCGGGATAGAATTTAAAATATCTAAAAAGCTCCTGCTCTTGTCAGATATCAACTATCAAAGAGGTGAAGAAGAAATGGATGATGGAACAAAAAGCCCATCAAGACATGCAGCCCCGATTTTTGGAATAAGTCGATTGAGGTATAATGATAAAAAAATAACCCTCGAAATCAATAGTCAATACCAAGGGGAAAGAAAGCATCATCAGTTAGCCATAGAAGAGCGTAATAAGAGTGAAATATACGCCAAAGACACCCAAGGCAATACTTTTTCCCCAGCTTGGTACACTTTAAATTTTAGGTTTATGTATGCCTTGACTAAAAAAATTGAAATCGGCGGTGGTATAGAAAATATATCTGATCAAAGATACAGACCTTTTAGTTCAGGTATCTCTGGCCCAGGACGTAATTTTGTTGTATCGGCTGGATGGAAATTTTGATAGGTATTCACCTTTTAACAATCCACTACATAAACAGCTGTAGCCAAGCCTCCTTCTGACGTTTCTTTGTATTTTCTATGCATATCTTGGGCGGTTTCCCACATAGTAGCTATAACATTGTCCAAAGGTACTTTCACATCATGGTGGTGTCTATCTATAGCTATGGTAGCTGCATTTATGGCCTTTATAGCCCCCATAGAGTTGCGTTCAATACATGGCACCTGTACTAATCCCGCTATAGGATCACACGTCATACCAAGGTGGTGCTCCATAGCAATTTCTGCAGCTATAGTACATTGCTCAGGAGTACCCCCCAAAAGCTCTGTCAGGCCAGCAGCTGCCATTGCTGAAGAAACACCTATTTCTGCCTGACAGCCCCCCATAGCCGCTGAAATGGTTGAACCCTTTTTAAATATACTCCCTATTTCACCGGAAGTCAATAAAAACTTCACAATTTCATCATCGCCAGCTTCTTTGTCAATAAAACAAAGATAATACATCAATACTGCGGGAATAACTCCAGCACTTCCATTAGTAGGTGCCGTCACTACACGACCTAGGGCAGCATTGACTTCATTGACAGCAATACCAAAGTTGCCCACACATTTCATAACATCCTGAAATTTAAATTCTTTATTTCTTATAGCTTGCAGCCACTCATACTTATCTGCATAATCGTCACAAGACAAAAGTTTAGAACAAACTTCACCAGCACGCCGTTTGACTTTAAGGCCACCAGGAAGGTAACCCGTAGTATGACATCCTACATACATACTTTCCAACATGACATCCCATATGTTAAGAAGTTTTTCTTTAATCTCTTCATTTG
>DAIPYV010000312.1:0-2285 GCA_036782555.1 Saprospiraceae bacterium | reverse complement strand
GATGATGAATGGGCCGACGTGATCATCAAATACAATGTGTTCGCTCGCACCACACCGGAACATAAATTGAAACTCGTGGAGGCTTTACAAAAGCATAACTATGTTACAGCTATGACAGGTGATGGCGTCAATGATGCTCCAGCACTTAAGCGGGCCAACATAGGGATAGCTATGGGCATCAAGGGTACAGAGGTGACCAAAGACGCCTCAGAGATGGTCCTCGCAGATGATAATTTCACCTCTATAAGTGAAGCAGTCAAATTGGGTAGAACCACTTTTGAAAATATCAAAAAAGCCATTATGTTTATCCTGCCCACCAATGGTGCAGAAGCCTTTATAATTATTTTTGCTATAATATCAGGTACCTCATTGGCCATAACTGCATCACAAATATTGTGGATCAATATGGTCACTGCTGTCACTTTAGGTCTAGCCTTAGCCTTTGAGCCATCAGAACGTAACGTCATGAAACGACCACCGCGCCCATCTAACGAACCCATATTAGATAGGTACCTTATGTATAGAATAGTATCAGTGTCATTGCTTTTAGGTGGTATCACCATCGTCTTGTTTAGATATCTCCGATCTACAGGAACAGATCTAGAATATGCTAGAACCATAGCTGTCAATATGCTGGCCATAGGTGAAGCCTTTTATCTCATTAATTGTCGATACTTGAAAGACAATATATTCCATAAAGGTTTCTTTAGCAATGTGCACATTTTTTATTCCATAACCACCCTGATTGGCCTACAGTTATTTTTTATTTACACACCATTTATGCAAAAACTATTTGGTACAGCCGCCATCAGTTGGCAACATTGGGGCGTCATACTGGCTTGTGGATTCGGATTGTTCTTAGTCATAGAGCTAGAGAAATTTATCTACACAAAGTGGGAAGAAAAATAATGTTTTTATATATTTTACAAATGGATATGGGATTAATTGGTATATTTGCAGCATAGAACAAGTTTGATTATTTATAGAATACTAAGTACTCACTTTATTTATATTTTTTTGAACGTTTATAATATTTATAAAAAGTGCCTTATTAAGGAAAATTATGGGTGAATTTTAGTGTTTCATGAACAAAGACAATAGAAACATAATGAAGAAAGAGCTTTATGAAAGTATATGTGGCATAATTTTTAAACAAGGAAATTTTGAACAACGTAGTCTTTTACAATATTAGCAAAATCATCGAAAGGGACAGTAAGTCGTCTACCTACAAGTATGCACTTTTGTGTGGTGTTATTGATATTATTCAAGAGAATTCTCCCTACATTTCGATTTTAGAAAATCGTGTTCATATGCCAACTGGACTTCTTATTGAAAAGTGGTTAATGTACTATTATCCGATTTTACAATCCCAGACATCAATCCCTCAAATTAATGGTGGGACAAACTTAGCTTTCAGTAATCAATTAAGTAAATTAATTTCTGAATATGAAGCTCGTGGTGGTTTTTCAGCCTTTTACAACGACTTGAAGAATAAAGGAATACCAGAAGATTTGCAAAGTGATTTTTTTGAACTATCGAAAAAGCTGAGAGATACGATTACCAAAATGCCTATGAAGTTTATCGGGCGTTCTATTAATAATGACTTTTACTCTATATTCAATTATGAAAATCAAACCATCAGAAGAAGGTCAACAATAGACATTGAAACTTTAATTAAAGACTTCGGAACATTCTCAATTCCTTTTGAATACTACGATGCCTTCAAAATATTAGGGAGTTTTATCAATGGGCAAGATTCTATTTTGTTTAAATGGGCAGAATTTTCAGTGAAAGCCTCAAACGAAACTTTGTTAGTTCACAACGTTTTAAATGAAGTTTTGAGAAGTCCAGTCACCAAAAGAGATTCAGAATTATCTAAGAAACTATACACAGAAATTTTGAAAAAGGAAGGAAAAATATATTGTGTTTGGACAGGCAAAATAATTTCTTCTTTGAAAGAATCAAATATTGACCACGTAATTCCTTTTTCAGTTTGGAAAAATAATGATTTATGGAATTTACTACCGTCAACTCCTTCGGTAAATAGTAAAAAGCTAGATAAAATACCAACTCCTGAGATTATTGAAAGACAAAAAAATCTTATTCTTGATTATTGGGGAATCATTCATGAACATCAATCTAAACGGTTCCAAAAAGAGATTCAAGTCGCACTTTTAGGAAATCATTCATTTGATTCTTGGAAAAATACGGGTATTTTGCAATTGCAAAATAGTTGCAATTATTTAATTGAAAATAGAGGTTTTGAAGGATGGAAAATTTAAAAT
>DAIPYV010000311.1:0-2298 GCA_036782555.1 Saprospiraceae bacterium | reverse complement strand
ATGGATTAACTAAGAGATTTAATCTGATTTTTAAATTTTTGTCATGTGCTTAGAGTTATTAGTTATGAGTTATGAGTTTGTGCTTGCCTAAAATAGTTTGAAAGTATATCGAATATAAAAACTAAAAGTAATTTTTTATTTGAACGTCATATATAATAAATTTTAGTGATGACATCCTATCCGGCGGACTTTGTATAAAGTTTATAGTTGAATAAAAAACGTCTGAAAAATTCGTTTGATTTTTCCAAATATATTCTAGTTGTCAAAAATTAGATGATATCAAATCTATAAAATGGATTGTCGTGACAAATATGCTTATCTTTTTTGTTAAAAATTTGGTAATATAAAAATTATAGTTTACTTTTGCTTCAACATTCTATTAATGGCCTAGCCTAAAGAGAACAAAACGCTACGACCCCACCGATTTTGTAATACTGGAGATTTATGTTTTTTGATGGAAAAAATTTTTTAAACTTTTTTAAATTTTATGTTATAAAATGAGCATCACCACCAATGTAACACACAGGTCACTATAACTATGTCATGCGAATTCCATATTGCCTTTTAAATCAAGCACTCTTTGAGTGCGAAAACAAAAATTATAAATATGAAACACATTAAATTTTCTTTCTTTCTGATTAAGAACCTCATGGGGCAAGAGGTATTAAATCAAAAGCTTGTACCGGGTACAATGTCATTGAATGTAAAAACCTATATTCCGGGGTATATACCTCCAGAATATCTAAAAACAATGCTAACATTAAAACAGATAAGTTTATCAAAATCCGGTAGTCCATTATATTCTAAATGCAGTAAAGAGGGAAAGTCTAATTGACTTTCTCTCTTTATCTAAATTATTTTATTCATATTTAATTCTAAATTACAAAAAATGAAATTTATATATATATTTATTGTTTTTAAAATATTGCTTTTAATTAGTAAATTAGCGGCTCAGCAGCCATTTAATTTTCTACTTTGTGATCCTTTAGGTATATCCACGACAGAATCACTTTACGAAACAGATGATGCATTTTACTCTTTCGGCACCTATCAAGCAAGGCGTGATATTGCTATAAAGGTGAGTGCCATTGACAAAAAGAATGGTCAAATCACACGAAGTAATATCTTAACACATCCTATCGAATATATTAACTTGAACGACCGGACTAAAATCTATGAAAAAGATAATCATCTCTACTTTGGAGCTAGTGGAGATACTCAATTTTTTTTAGTAGCTTACAACTTAGAAAACAATGACTTATACATTGCTGACAGTCTCCAAAATCCATTTGGATATGGTGCTTATATCATGAATTTGTTCATGGAAGATGACCATTATACATTACAAGGTAATTTTAATGATAATTCAACCAATTACAATACATTTATCAGCCGTCATAAAGATGGCACAGTATCTTACTTTCATTTACAGGATCCGAGTCCTGATCATAATCTCTCTCCGAGAGTAGTAAAATTGGAGAATGGTCATTTTTTACTTTTTGGTAGCAAAAATGATTATAGAACCTTTATAGGCAGGTGGACTGTCACAGAAATTGATCCTCAGGGAAATATTGTGTGGGAAGTAGAAGGGCCACCAGGTCAATTTATACGCGTACGAGATATTGTAGATATCGGAGATGGCCACTTTATAGTGTTAAACTCTAAAAGAGGGCGGGATTTACTAACCAATAGAGATGGTTTTGAACACCCCATATGCAAATTTGATTTAAAGACGAAATCCTTAGTATGGGAACGGACTTTCAATACCAATTCAGTCCATAAAACAGTTAGAGGAGCTCTAGTAAAATCCAGCAGAGATAAAGATGCCTATATATCTGTAATGACTACACCTTATGAATGGTCCAGAAGAGATTCGATAATTGTCGCAGGCTTGGCTACTAAGTTTAATGGAGACGGCGACATCATCTGGCAAAAAAAATATGCCTATACCACGTCAAGAGATTTGGATATGAATTTTTCTATACCATTATTGCCACACAAGATTCTAATTATTTAATTGGGGGCGAGTATTTAGGTAGAATTGGATGCCCCTGGCTCCTCAAAATCAATGAAGATGGAGACATCCTACCCATAGATACCACATCGTCTGTCACAGAATGGGTAGAGATGAAACAGAAGCTGGATGTGAGGGTGTATCCCAATCCAGCATCAGAATCTATCATCATCAATCAGGGCGAGATATCTGACATGACTTATAGCCTCATGGATATGTCGGGCCATGTGGTGCAATCCATAAATATGCCACACGCTCACCATAATACCGTATGGGATATCAGC
>DAIPYV010000310.1:0-2322 GCA_036782555.1 Saprospiraceae bacterium | reverse complement strand
GCAAAATAAAACAAAGGCTTATCCAATCCCATTTTATTGTAAAGACCTTTGTATTCTTGCTGACCGTATGGTGAATCCAGAGAAACACCTTTGAGTATGAGTGCCGCTTCTACAGGATCATTATGCACAGACTTACTTAACACAAAACTCAATACCAATACCAAAAATAGGGTCGGTACAATGAGAAATGTCCTGTGTAAGATCCATTTTATCATTCTGACACTATTGTTCAGACTTTACTTCTTGTCCAATATATCTAAATGCATTGGCCATGTATCCTGGTCTTTTTGGTGTGGCAAATGATGACCAATTTTTAGAAACAATGATGCGTTCTTTGGGAGAATATAAATAAATGTCCGGTAAATCCGTGTAAACTTCCTCCTGGATTCTATGATAAATACCCTGTCTCTCGGAGCCATCTTTTGTGAAAATAATTTTATCTAAGAGACTGTCCACTACAGAGCTTCTATAAGAGCCATTATTACTTCCTGATGGCGAGTCATTTGAAGAGTGGTAAAACATGAGTTCATCCCACTGTTGCATTTCCTGAGTTCTGGCTGACATGACCATCTGATATTGGCGGGGCATGATATTTTCTAAGCGTATCTGTTTGAAGTTTTTTTCTACAATATTTATCTTAATACCAGCCTTTGCCCCATTTTCTTGCCAGAGAATGGCAATTTTTTTACCCAATTCTTGTCCAGATATTAAGAGTTCAATAATCAATTTCTGTTTTTTACCATCCATCTCCTTGTATAAAATCCCATCTTCGTCTTTGTCTATCCAACCAGAATCAGTTAACAGTTTTTTAGCCTTTTCTACATCAAAAGTGTAAGGTTTTAGATTAGGATGATGTGTTTTTTTGAGAGGATGTATTGGTCCAATATTGGGAACTCCCTGTCCGTATTCGATATTATCGATTATTTCATTAACATTGATGAGGTGAGCCAAAGCTTTTCTAACATTGTTATCTGAAATTAAAACATCTTTATGATTCAACAATGCAAAATATTGACGCATGAGTCCCGGAGTATAAAACTCAAATTTTCCCGAATTAAATTCATCATTTTTTATGTCTTCAAATACATCACCTGATATCTCATTAATCACATCCAATTGACCCGCAGTCAACTGAGCTACGGCAGTCAATTCATCTGGTATGATATGAAAAATCATTTGTCGAGGTCCTTGCTGAAAATAAGGTGATTTTTCATTCTCCGCCCAATAATTGTCTTTCCGCTCTAAGACTATGGATTGGTCCGTGGTCCAAGATACAAATCTATATGGTCCACTCCCCGATATTTTATCTCTTGAGAATTCATTAGAATTAAATACTTCTGCAAATTTAACAAGAGCGGTATCTTGCTCCAATGAGGCCCTTTCACTATTCAATATCTGATCATAAGTATAATTATCCAAAACCCTCAAGCTGTCATAAAAATACTGTGGATAAACTTCTATTAGTAAGCATGATTCTAGAGCTAGTATATAATCATCCTTAAAAATGATTCTACATTTTTTAGAATTTTTATCATCGACGATAATATCAGAAATGTTTCTCGCAAACTCCCTATACTTTGCAGCATCAGTCAAAGGCAAATTAATAGCTTTTAGCGTAAATAGATAATCTTGGGCTGTTATTTCAGAACCATTGTCCCACTTTGCATTGGGTTTTATTTCTATATCGAAGTAAATACCACCGGCATACTTACCTGTATTGATACTACCCTCTTCAGGGATATCTTTGATTAAAAGTGGCGTGATTTCCAAAGTTTTGGGGTCAAAATCTGCAAGTGGTGTATGAAGATATTGATACACTTCCCTCGATGTCGGACTAGGAAACACCAAAGGATTGAGCCTCTCTGGATCTTTTTTTAGTCTTATATGAATATCTTGTGTGGAATCTATTGTATCTGGTTTACATCCATAGATGAAAACTAAAAACAACAAAATGGGGGTTGCAATTCTAACAATTCGTGTCATGGATTTGGATTATAATAAATTGAAGTACAAATGTAAGACTATTTTATAATTTTTGTCAAGGTTGTCTATAATTTTATTATAAGTCTCACATACAATGGCCTAAGCAGATGCCTTTAAAATATTATAGATACTAAATATTCAGAGGCGAAAAGAAATGGATTATTAGAAAGAAAAAAAATAAATGCCTGATATTAATCCGTGTGGTTCAATACCACGGGAGTTTACTTTTGTTTTTGACTTGTTGAAAATAAAAATTTAACCCGCAATATGGATTAGAACTTAGTTATGAGAAGCTAAACTGCAATAAATCTGCTATTTATATTCAAAAAGCGTAACACC
>DAIPYV010000309.1:0-2331 GCA_036782555.1 Saprospiraceae bacterium | reverse complement strand
GATTCAATCTGTGCATTAAGCCCCCATAAAAAGAGGAAACTAAAAAAAATTGTAAGTAAATTTGACTTCATTTTGATTATTTTAAAATGTTAAAAAAAAAGTTATTGTTATTTCGACACAAAGTAAATAAATAATTTTAACTTTACGGCAGTTTTTCACAAAAAAAATATAATATGAAACCAAATTTTTATTTTTTTCGTCTTTTTTTTGTTATTTTCGGGTTAATGTTGACTGGAAATAACATACAAGCTCAAAGAATCATTAAAGGATTAGTTAAGGATATTTCTAACCAAGATCCACTTATAGGGGCTAACATTATCTTGGACAATGATAATTCGAAGGGCACTATTACTGATTTTAATGGAAATTTTGAATTATCAGTGGGTAATGATACAAAAACAATAATTGTGTCTTATACTGGCTACAATACAGTTACAGTCAATTTGGATTCGAGAGACTTTTATTCTATTGAACTTGTAGCTGGCAAAATTCTAGATGATGTTATAGTCATTGGATATGGTACAGTCAAAAGAGAAGATGCGACGGGCTCTGTACAGGCAGTTAGTTCCAAAGATTTTAATCGTGGCGCTATTACTAGTCCGCAAGAGCTCTTAGCAGGAAAGGTGGCTGGTGTGGCTATTTCTACCACTGGTGGCGGACCTGACGACGGTGTCCAAATCAGGGTGCGAGGTCAATCCTCTTTGAGTGCATCAAGTGATCCCTTAATCGTTATAGATGGTATTCCAGTTGATAATAATGGCGTAAAAGGCAATCGCAATCTTCTTAATATTATTAATCCTAACGATATCGAAACAATGACGGTATTGAAAGATGCTTCTGCCACTGCTATTTACGGCAGTAGAGCATCAGGAGGTGTAATTCTAATCACCACTAAAAAGGGAGCGATAGGAACACCATTAAAAATTGGTTATTCAGGTAATTTTAGTGTTGGGCAAACAGCTAATAGATTAGATGTTTTAAATGCAGATGAATATAGAAATCTTGTAAATACTACTTTTGGAGAAGATCACCCAGCTAGAGCACTTATGGGTGATGCCAATACAGACTGGCAGGATGAAATATACCGTTCAGCTATTGGTCAAGATCATAATTTAAGTCTTTCTGGTAGCCTTGGACTCGTTCCATATAGAGCATCTTTGGGTTATACTAATAAGCAAGGTCTTTTGAAGAATGACCATTTTAATAGATATTCTTTAGGTATAAATGTAACTCCCAAATTTTTGGATAATAGACTTCAAACAAATTTTGGTCTTAAAGCTGCCTTAAATAATAATCAGTTTGCTGAGCGTGGAGCTATCGGATCTGCGGCATCATGGGATCCCACCCAAAGTCCATTTGACAGTAATAGTAGATTCGGTGGATATACTACTTGGTTACAGCCTAATGGAAACCCCAATCAGTTAGCCCCATCCAATCCTGTGGCTTTATTGGACAGAAATCTAAGAAATGACAAATCAGATGTTCAAAGGTATATCACCAATGCAAGCTTTGATTATAGGTTTGAATTTATGCCAGAGTTAAGAGCTAATTTGAATTTAGGATATGACTATTCGCGCGGAAAAGGAAGTGTTTTTATACCAGGAAACAACTCAGTTCCATTCTCATTTCAGCCAGATTTTGGAGGTGGTGTCGATAATACTTATGAGCAGGTACGTACGAATTCACTTTTAGAGTTTTACTTAAATTATAAAAAAAGTATTAATAAACATGATATTGATGTGATGGGAGGTTATTCATATCAAAGATTTTATGATGAAATCAACGAGAGGAGATCAGATGCAGCTGGAACACCCGCTTTGACTAATTTGATCAATGAAAAGGGAGAAGAATTGTTTTTAATATCTCTTTTTGGAAGAGCAAATTATTCGTATGATAGATACCTTTTGACTTTTTCTATGCGTGGAGACGCCACTTCTCGTTTTTCTGGTGGCAATAGATGGGGATTATTTCCTGCAGCGGCTTTTGCTGTAAAACTAATAGAGAATGATAATAAATATTTTAACAACGTGAAAGGTCGTTTAGGTTGGGGTATCACTGGTCAACAAGCCATAGGTACTGCTTATGAATCACAACCAACATATGAAGCGAATCAAATAGGTGCTTTCTATCAATTTGGTGACACATTCTATGGAACGGTTAGACCACGTGGATATGACGCTAATATAAAGTGGGAAGAGACGGTGACTTATAATATAGGGATTGATTATTCACTAATTAAGCAGAGATTATCTGGTACATTAGATCTTTATCAACGCAATACAAAAGACCTTCTCAATTTTGTAGTGCCCCCGGCTGGAAGTAATTTGACCA
>DAIPYV010000308.1:0-2334 GCA_036782555.1 Saprospiraceae bacterium | reverse complement strand
TTCTAACTTCTTTTCCTGTCAACCACAATTCTGATTCTCTCAATTCTTTGAGCTCTACTTCCAATTTTTCGCGATAATCAGGTTGACTACCCATGCTTATGACTCTTGCGGCTTCTCTTCCTGAAGATACTTCGTCATATAATTGTTCAAATACAGGTGTGGTGGCATCTCTAAATTTGTCTTTCCAGTCCAAAGCACCTCTTTGAGCGGTCACAGAAGTATTGGCATACATCCAGTCCATTCCGTTTTCGGCCACAAGTGGCATCAGGCTTTGAGTCAGTTCTTCTACAGTTTCATTAAATGCTTCTGATGGGGAATGGCCTCTCTTGCGCAATACTTTGTACTGTGCCTCAAAAAGTCCTTGTAATGCACCCATGAGGATGCCTCTTTCACCCGTCAAGTCAGAAAATACTTCTTTGCGAAAGTCTGTCTCAAACAAATATCCTGATCCGACACCTATGCCTAAAGAAACCACTTTGTCTTTCGCCTTTCCTGTTGCATCTTGGAAGATAGCATAACTGGAATTGAGTCCCTCACCTTTAAGGAATAGTCTTCTTAAAGAAGTACCCGAACCCTTAGGAGCTACTAATACGACATCTACATCCTTAGGCGGTACTATCCCTGTTTGCTCGTGATATGTCACACCAAATCCATGTGAAAAATACAAGGTTTTACCCGGTGTTAAATGCTTTTTGATAGTAGGCCATGCCTGTATCTGTCCCGCATCTGATAGCAAGTATTGGATGATTGTCGCTTTTGAGCAAGCCTCTTCAATATCAAACAATGTCTCGCCAGGCACCCAGCCGTCAGCGACTGCTTTGTCCCAACTTTTACCACCTTGTCTCTGACCGATGATGACGTTGAAGCCATTGTCTTTAAGATTTAGGGACTGTCCCGGGCCTTGTACGCCATAGCCAATGATAGCTATCGTATCGTTTTTTAATGTTTCCACTGCTTTTTCTAATGGAAATTCCTCTCTTGTGATTACGTGTTCTTCGACTCCGCCGAAATTAATTACTGCCATTTTTTATTGATTTATGATTTTAGAATTTAGACTTATGATTTTTTATAATGGTTATCTGAAATTAGAAGTTACGGGTTAATGGTTAATTGTTATTAGTTAATGGTTAATGGTTAATTGTTATTGGTTATTAGTTATTGATGACTAAAGAATTCTTGTACTCTTTTGGCGCAATCTCTGCCTTCTTTTATGGCCCATACTACGAGGGATTGACCTCTACGGGCGTCACCACATGAAAATATATTGGATTTATTGGTTTTGTATTCTGAATCATTGGTCCCAATATTACCTTTAGGATCAAAATAAATGCCCAATTGGTCGAGAAGTGGGCTGTGTTCTACATGTAAAAAACCCATGGCTAATAATACTAAATCACATGGAATGACGGTCTCTGTCCCTAGTTTTTCTATGAAAGAACTGTATCTTTTAGTACTAGGGTCCTTGATCCATTCCAATTCTACTACTTTAATTCCAGTCAATTGACCCTTGTCATTTTTGATAAATTCTTTGGCATTTATGGCCCAAAGCCTTTCGCAACCTTCTTCATGTGAAGTGGTGGTTTTATATACCATTGGGTACTGAGGCCATGGCATGGTTTCATCGCGCTGAGCTGGTGGTTTAGGCAATATCTCCAACTGTGTGATACTTTTTGCCCCTTGTCGGTTGGCTGTACCTATGCAGTCGGAACCCGTGTCGCCACCGCCTATAACTATGACTTTTTTATCTTTAGCATCTATCTGTAAAGGGGTATGGTCAGAAACGTACTGATTAGATTGTTTGAGGTAATCCATAGCAAAATAAATGCCTTTGGCTGTTCTGTTTTTGATAGGTAAGTCTCTAGGGATAGAACTGCCCAAAGCTAATACAACAGCATCATGGTTTCTCATCAATTCTTCTGTAGAAACGTCCTTGCCCACTTCAGTGCTTGTGACAAACTCAATACCCTCCGTTTCCATGATTTCCAATCTGCGATCAATAATGTTTTTACCCAACTTGAAATCTGGAATTCCATATCTCAAGAGGCCGCCTATTTTTTCTTGTCGCTCGAAGACCGTGACGTGAAAACCTTTTTGATTGAGTTCGTCGGCTGCGGCTAATCCTGCTGGACCTGAGCCGATAATAGCTATTTTTTTGTCTGTTTTGCGCTGCGTAATATGAGGTACGGCCCAACCTTCATTGTAGGCCATTTCAGCAATATTCTTTTCTATTTCCTCTATAGTAACGGGATTTTGATTGATACCCAATACACATGAACCTTCACAGGGTGCAGGGCAAATTCGGCCTGTAAACTCAGGGAAATTGTTAGTACTTTT
>DAIPYV010000307.1:0-2358 GCA_036782555.1 Saprospiraceae bacterium | reverse complement strand
TAAATGTTACAATGGTTACACCTCATTAATATTAATAGAGCGACCTTTGTACAAATGTATAAATTTCTCTACCTAATTCCAAAAGGAATGTCGAGGGACTAATTTTTAATTTACAATTTAAGTAAAAATTAAATATGAATAATTTTAACAAAATTTTGCTGCTTCTTTGCTTAATGCCTTTTTTTAGTGTAGCAATAGCTCAAAATAATCAAATTGAGGTACAGTTAGAACCCATTGAAATAAGTGGTTTGGGCGGCGTTCAATCCTATGTCTTTGGTCAAGATGAAGGCAAATGGTTAATTATTGGGGGACGTTTAGACGGTTTGCACCGAAGGCAGCCTTTTGCAAGTTTTGATGTGGCAGGACATAATACGGATATAATTGTCATAGATCCGACAGAAAAAAAACACTGGCGAAAAGCTATTGTATCACTACCTATTTCAATAAAAGAGCAATTGAGTTCTACCAATATGGAATTTCATCAAGAAGGTGATATGCTTTATATTGTGGGCGGATATGGATACAGTGCTACATTAAATAATCATACCACTTATCCCAATATTTGTGCTGTAGATGTGAGTGGTCTGATGAATGCTGTCATCAACAATAATGAGATTTCCTCTTATTTTAGGCAAATAAATGATGGAAAAATGGCTGTAACGGGTGGGTATCTCCACAAGGTATATGATACATATTACTTAGTAGGAGGCCAAAAATTTATAGGGCGGTATAATCCAATGGGCCCAAACAATGGACCTGGTTTTTTTCAAGAATACACCAACGCCATCAGAAAATTTAAAATTCATGAAGATGGAAATAATCTGACAATTCAACATACAGAGGAGATCATTGATAAAGACAACCTTCATCGAAGAGATTATAAT
This sequence comes from Saprospiraceae bacterium, assembly GCA_036782555.1. GTDB lineage: Bacteria > Bacteroidota > Bacteroidia > Chitinophagales > Saprospiraceae > OLB9. The sequence continues at coordinate 1,474 of DAIPYV010000307.1, read as the reverse complement.
GTTGCTCCACAAATTTTTCCTAATAGTCGTTTTGGCTTGACAGCTTTTTCTGGAGTTTTCCAAAAAGATGTTGATTTACCTTTCCTTACCAGTATCAATATAGATAGCTCGGGATATGCTTTGCAGCCAGATTTCAATCAATATTATAATCACTACCATTGTGCTCACGTGCCGTTATACAGTGCTGAAAATGAAGAAATGCATACCTTGTTTTTTGGAGGAATTTCCCAATATTACGACGACAATGGTGTCCTTACTAAGGACGATAATGTACCTTTTGTCAATACCATTGCTCGTGTAACTAGAACAAAAGATGGTAGAATGGCTGAGTATAAATTGAAAAGCACGATGCCCGGTTTGTTGGGTTCAGGGTCTGAATTTTTAATAAATGAAAATATACCGATATTTGACAATGGAGTGGTCAACATGGATGAATTGCAAAACGATACTACACATATAGGGTATATTTACGGTGGTATCAGGAGCTCAGCACCCAATATATTTTTTATCAATACAGGTACAGAAAGCACTGCGCATCACCAAATATTTAAGGTAAATCTTATAAAAAGTAAATCCTCCGCAACGGATGAACTTAATATACAAAGTAAAAATAGCTTAGGGATGATGGTATATCCTAATCCAGGAAATGGGGATATTAATATAAAGTTTGAGTTAAAAAAGTCAGCGAAAGTGGCATTGTACGTTTATGATATTTCTGGAAATTTGATCAAGGAATATGTTGTGGGTCATTTAAATACAGGAATTCACAACTATCAAACTAATGATTCATTTAAGAATTTTAAAACAGTGATATTGAAATTACATGATGGAGAAAAGTTTTCTGTGCAAAAAGTAATCATAGAATAAGAGAGATTTCTAAAAAGATATTTGTGCCATAAAAACAAAATAAATAGAAGTTTATAAAGTCAATTTAAAACTAATAGTATTGAACGCTGTTTCGGGTTCTCTCACATCAGTGACACCATTAAAATAGCATTTCAATGAAAATATTTTACTTTTTAATTTTGAGTTTACCTTTTATAGGATCACAACTAATCTATGACTTTAATATCAGTTCTGATGTAAGAGAATGGCGCATTGTGGATGATGTAGTCATGGGCGGAAAATCCAATGGAAATTTTGAAATCAGCAGTGAGGGCCATGGCGTATTTTCAGGGTTTGTAACTACGGAAAATAATGGTGGATTCTCTTCTGTCAGATACCAGTTTGATGAAATAAAAAGCACTACAAATAGTAAAGTGGTACTTACCATCAAAGGAGATGGTAAGGAATATCAATTCAGAATAAAAGATAAAATCAAGTCTTATTATTCTTTCATTACTACTTTTCAAACATCAGGAGAATGGCAAAAAATCGTCATTCCTTTAAAAGATTTATATCCATCCTTTAGAGGACGCACCTTAGATCTCCCAAATTATTCGAGTGAATCTTTTGAAGAAATTGTTTTTTTAAT
>DAIPYV010000306.1:510-2365 GCA_036782555.1 Saprospiraceae bacterium | reverse complement strand
GGTGGCTGTTTACGCCATATACTTCTCTGTAGCTGAAAGTCAGCAAAACGAAATGTCTTAGCCGACTCAAAGTTGGTAAAATACATACGCATGAACTGAATACCTCTAAATCCAGCTATTTCTCCATAAGGTGTTCCTTCTCTAATAGGAATCTGAAAACGATACCATTTTTCTTCAAATCCATCTCTACTGATAGTCACAGTTTGTCTATAATATTTTAGATTAGTTGTGTCCAGCTCATTACCCAATCTTTTTATTTTGACCTTATACTCGTAGTAGGCTTCAGTCAGATCTAATGCCTTATTATGGTTAAGATCTTCCGTATCAGGGTATCTGTTTCCTCTTATAAATGACAGATTGGGGTCGTTACTATTTTGACTATTTTGTAAGGGTGCATTACCTTGTGGCCCATTAAAAAATTTCATCCTGTCCAATAAACTTGGTAAATTACGCAGCTGTAGGTCATCAAAAAATATAAAATTATCATTAGATGGGTCTGCTACTATTTCTGGTATCCCAGCTAAACCATTATCTATAATCCATTTCTCATATTTTCTAAATTCTTCTTCATCGCTCATACCATCAAAACCTAAGTCTTGCAATGCTGCATCTTGTATATCAAAACCATTGACCATAGGGATACTTACAGTCGCTTTACCCAAAGCGGTATTGGTGACAGGTAGCCTTCTGGTGGATGTAGGTAACGCATTTTCAAAAAATAAAAGATTGTCTCTCATGACATCTTCCGAAACACTACCTAGGTTGAAAACTATTTCGCCCTCTTCATTTTCTGCATGTGCCTCATTGTCTGGTCTATCTATGTAAGGATTGAGTACCCAAAACTCTATACTCTCAAAGTTGGCCGCTTCAAAGTCTGAATTTTGGAAATATCTCTGAATACCGCCCCATCTAGTTTCTGGACGTCTTAATTGGATTCTATTGTTGACTATGTCGAAACCTTCACTGACACCAGGATACCCATCCCGATTATCAAAGTTGTAAGGTCCGCGCTCTTTAGGATAAAACGAAATATCGAATGTGAACAACTGCTGTTGGCCAGGGATAACTTGTCGATTAGTGAATAGTTCGTTTTGGTTCACGATTCTTGTGTAAGGGTGGGTACGGTCTGTACCAGATCTACCTGTACCCAGATCCAACCCTGACCAATTGAATAAGGCTCTATTGGCATTGTATTCTAAGCTATTGTCTCTATCCCATCCAGAAATAGTAGGAGGAGTACTCGCCAATGACCAAAGATTAGAATTAAAACCACCTAAATTAAGCACGGTGATAGCACCTTCAAAATCATCTAAATTGGCGATACCACTTCTCTCCTTGACGACTTCACCTCTATTATTGATGTATTCAAAGTCTATAGCTCTGGCATGTCCAGGTTTTATACCTGCCGCCTCTGCGATGATATTGATTTTTGATGGCTGGTCAGTAGAATAAAACGGGAGCTTATTGAGCATCTTTGTGATCCATTTTGACTCCATCTCTGCATTGTAATCCAGGCCAAACATGGTATTTTTTATTGGGTCATCACCATAATTGACTTTTTGTGTGAAAGGTCTTTCTTGGAGTCTCAAAAGTGTGGCTCCAAGAGTGGATTTATTTCTAAACAGATATTCACCACGCAGTCCCATCATATTTTTTTGCTGTAAACTGAATAGGGAGTTGTCTTCAAATCTCACGTCTATAGGTGCACCTTGACCCAAAAATGCTGGATTGAGCACTCGAAGACGTCCTAAGGAATAGTCGATTTCGTAGTCTTGCCCCTCAATCAATTGCCTGCCGCCAGAAGAAACTCTCACAGAGCCTTGAGGAACAAATGGGCCCAAATAGATTTCACCAT
>DAIPYV010000306.1:0-500 GCA_036782555.1 Saprospiraceae bacterium | reverse complement strand
ATGAATATGGTATCGGTGCATTTAAAACAACACTTTGGTGTTCATAAAAACAATTTGTTGCTCCGTGTGAGGGACTACCCATCATTCTAAATTTATTGCGCACTAAGTCTGCGTGCTCAGTGACTTGTACGATGGTGTCGTAAAGGTTTTGGTATCTAAAGGGCTCTAAAATGGCATCAGTTACTTCGGAGGTAGGGTCGTATTTTCTAATATTTTCTACTGTCAAGTGACTTCCAAACGGCTCTAACACAGGCAAGACCACACTACCACTGCGCTCAATGACAGTCACACCAGGGATATAATCAAAAAATCCGTCAGGTTGAGGATCTCCAAATCTATTGAGGTTGTCCAGATTAAAAAGCTGTAACAGGGGCACACGATTAAGTGTCGGGTCAGGAATGAACTTTTTGAATGATCCATCAGTGAGATCATCCTCAAAAAATATATCAAATTCAAAATCTTCAGCGCTTAGCTGACCCACACCCAAATTGTACACATTT
>DAIPYV010000305.1:0-2372 GCA_036782555.1 Saprospiraceae bacterium | reverse complement strand
AGATAACTGTTTTTAAAAATAACAAAATATTACTTTGTATTTTTGCATTTTTTTATTAAAAACAAAATTTTTGCTAAGATGTGTGGAATAGTCACAATTTTTAACTTAAGGAAAAACGAGACAGAAATTAGGCCCCAAGCTATAGAGATGGCACGTAAGATTAGACATAGAGGTCCAGACTGGTCAGGAATTTTTTGTCATCCCAAAGCGGTGATGGCTCATGAAAGATTGGCTATAGTGGATCCTCAATCTGGAGGTCAACCTCTATATACAGAAGACAAAAAAGTAATATTGGCGGTCAATGGCGAAATATACAATCATCAAGAAATAAGAGAGAAATATAAAGATACTTATAATTTCTTGACACAATCGGATTGTGAAGTGCTATTGGCCTTATATAGGGATAAAGGAGTAAACTTTTTAGAAGACTTGAATGGGATTTTTGGGTTTTCATTGTATGATACTGAAAAAGATATCTTTTTAGTAGGTCGTGACCACATGGGCATTATTCCTCTCTATCATGGATGGGACGCAATGGGTCAATATTACGTAGCATCAGAGCTTAAAGCCCTAGAAGGTGTATGTAACCAAATTGAGGTATTCCCTCCAGGCCATTACTTTTCGTCACAAGACGAAAAACCTGTGCAATGGTACCACAGAGAATGGAGAGAGTTTGATAATGTAAAAGACAATGTATCTGATATAGCCGAGCTGAGAAAAGCCCTTGAGGATGCTGTACATAGACAGTTGATGAGTGATGTACCTTATGGTGTACTTCTTTCTGGAGGCTTGGATTCGTCCATCATCTCCGCTGTGGCCAAAAAATACGCAGCCAAAAGAATAGAATCACAAGACCAACAAATGGCTTGGTATCCTCAACTCCACTCCTTTGCTGTAGGTCTTGAAGGAGCGCCCGATCTCATAGCTGCCAATAAAGTCGCTGAACACATTGGCTCTGTGCACCATGAAATCCACTTTACCATTCAAGAAGGTTTGGATGCCATACGTGATGTGATCTATCATTTGGAAACTTATGATGTGACGACTATCAGAGCTTCCACACCGATGTTTTTAATGGCAAGAGTCATTAAATCTATGGGTATCAAAATGGTATTGAGTGGAGAAGGAAGTGACGAGCTTTTCGGAGGTTATTTATACTTTCACAAAGCACCCAATGCGCAAGCTTTCCACGAAGAAACCGTACGAAAATTGGACAAACTCTATCTTTATGATAATTTGAGAGCCAATAAATCATTGGCGGCTTGGGGTGTAGAAGGGCGAGTCCCCTTCCTAGACAAAGAGTTTATAGATGTCGCTATGAGACTCAACCCTGAGGATAAAAGACCTAAAGATGGTCGAATAGAAAAATGGATATTGCGCAAAGCGTTTGAAGATATGTTGCCACATGAAGTAGCCTGGAGGCAAAAAGAACAATTCAGTGATGGTGTGGGATATTCGTGGATAGACACACTAAAAGCCATGGTAGCAGAAAAAGTCAGCGATGAGGATATCAAAAATGCACACTTTAAGTTTCCAGACCAAACACCTTCTAATAAAGAGGAGTATTTTTATAGAAGTATATTTACTGAACATTTTCCTTCACGAGCGGCTGCATTGACAGTGCCATCTGTTCCATCAGTGGCTTGTAGTACACCGATAGCACTAGAATGGGATACAGCCTTTAAAAACATGAATGACCCATCTGGAAGAGCAGTTAAGGGCGTACATGCTGACGACAATCAGAAATAAAATATTGATTAAAATTTTTACAATATTCTATTTGTTTTTGGCTCTATGTTGTTTTGTGTGGGTAAAAAAGGTTTCTCTCATTAATACCAATGATAGGAATATCTTATGTAAGAGATTTCTCCCGATGGTCGAAATGACCTTAGCTTATATAGGTTTGGGTAAAAGAAGGCGGCGTGGCTTTGCCGCCGCCTTCTTTTACCCACTTTTCTTTCCAAAGATCGTCATCTCGAATGAAGTGAGAGACCTCACATCTAGTACTCTGAAATGGCTAACGCATTAGAAACCCATTAATAGCGCAACATTTATCACTACTATATATATATAATTTATTTGCTATTGTTCACTGTATAGTACAAATATATATTACCTAAGAAATATAAATGGCTAGTTAGCTATAAAATTATCCACACAAAACAACACAACTTGTGCCGCCACAGCGGTAGAGCCTTATTTTGAAAAGAGTTTTAAGTCACCTAATATATAGTTCCATATTTATAATTTAAAAAAATACATTTTTTTTGTTAAATATTTGGTAATATGCAAATTATAGTTTACTTTTGCATCGATATTCTATCGATTCTCATGACTATTGAGAACAAAAACGCTACGACCCCACCGATTTT
>DAIPYV010000304.1:0-2389 GCA_036782555.1 Saprospiraceae bacterium | reverse complement strand
TGGCGAGGAATATTTTACCGTCAACATCGTGCAAGAAAAGATGTCTAAGTCCAAATACAATGTAGAAAATCCTGATGAAGTGGTAGCAAAATACGGAGCAGATTGTTTTCGTATGTATGAAATGTTTTTGGGACCTATAGAACAATCTAAACCATGGGATACCAAAGGTATAGACGGCGTCAATAGATTTTTGAGAAAATATTGGTCTCTATTTTACAATGATGGAAATTGGGCTGTAAAAGATGAGACACCAACTGCTGAGGAATACAAAATTTTACATACCACAATCAAAAAAGTGACTGAAGACATAGAGCGTTTTTCGTTCAATACTTGTGTGAGTGCTTTTATGATGTGTGTTAATGACCTAAAAAGATTAGAGTGTAGCAAACAGGCTATTTTAGAGCCTTTAAATATTTTGTTGGCTCCGTTTGCACCCTTTGTCACTGAAGAACTTTGGCACCTATTAGGTCAAAATGGGTCGGTACATAAAGCCGTTTACCCTAAATATAATGAAAAATATTTGGTTTCTGATGAGGTTGAGTATCCTATCTGCCTAAATGGTAAGAAAAAAGATCTCGTAAAAGTGCCGTCTAACATGAATCCTAATGAAATACAAGATTTTGTCATGGCATTGGATAATGTCAAAAAGCATTTAGAAGGCAAAGATATTCAGAAAGTCATCGTAGTACCGGGCAGAATGGTCAATTTTGTGATAAAAGGGTAGGAGTCACCTTATATTACGGAAGATTGTCCACAAAAGGAGCGTTTTTACTTTTTCTTAAAGAATACCAAATACCTATGCCTAATGATACCACAATAACCGAAAGTGAAAGCCATATAGGTAAGTGGAATTTAAAGGATAGTAGCATTTTGACACCCACGTAAGATAAAATCACTACTAAACTGTATTTGAGATAGTGGAAGGAATTGAGCATGTTGGCCACAAAAAAGTAAAGCGAACGCAAGCCTAATATGGCAAATATATTGGATGTAAATACTAAAAATGGATCTGTGGTAATCCCCAATATAGCGGGTATACTGTCTAGCGCAAACAAAACATCTGTCAATTCTATAAGAATTAATGTAAGAAATAAAGGTGTTGCGATGATCATACCTCGCTTTCTTAAAAAGAATTTTTCACCTTCCATCATAGACGTTACTGGCATGAATCTCCTTAAGGTTTTGTAAACAATGGATTCTTTGGGGTCAAACTCCTCCTCTTCGTCATCACCTATCATTTTATATGCAGTATATATCAAAAAGCCCCCAAATACGTATATAAGCCATGAAAATTTTTCTATTAATAAGACTCCAAAAGCAATGGTTAAGCCTCTAAAAATTAAAGCACCTATGATACCCCAAAATAAAACCCTATGCTGATACTTTTGTGGTATGCGAAAGGACTTAAATATCATGGCGATGACGAAAATATTGTCCACACTCAACGACAACTCTATGATATATCCTGTGAGATATTTCATAGAAGCCTGTAATGGAGAGGAAGTTCTGCTTGTATCCACCCACTCATACAGGTAAGCGGCATAAATCACTCCAGTAAAAAGTATGGCAATACTTGCCCAAAGAGTCGTCCATTTGGCAGCTTCTTTATATGATATAATGTGCGCCTTTTTATTGAAAACACCTAAGTCAATGGCCAAAAACGCCAAAATCATTAGTAAAAATAATATCCAGATGGTCATATTGAAATTAGAAATTAGAAGTTAAAAATTTTAATGCTGAATTTAGAATTTTTAGATTAATGGTTGTTAGTTATTAGTTAATGGATAATGGTTATTAGTTAATGGTTAAAATCAGCAATCTGCAATCTACAAAGCTTGATCTGCAATCAAAACAAAAGTGTTAAATTAATGCGTTTTCTTTCCTTGTCTATAGATAATACCTTAACGTGAAGCTGCTGACCTAATTTTAAAACTTCGCTTGGATCTTTAATAAATTTTTTTGAGATTTGAGAAATATGTAAAAGACCGTCTTGCTTAGCGCCAATATCTACAAAGGCACCAAATTTTGTCATGTTCGTGACGATGGCGGGCAAAAGCATTTCTTCATGTACATCGTCAATACTTTTTACCCTTTCATCAAAATCGAATACTTTGGCCGCGCCTCTTGGGTCTAGCCCTAATTTTTCTATATCAGCGAGGATATCGTTTAGGGTGGGCAAACCCACTTTTGGTGTGACATATTTATTTATATTGACTTTTGATCGTACTTCTTTTGACGCAATTAACGTTGAAATATCACATCCTAAATCTTTTGCCATTAGTTCGACTATAGGGTAAGATTCAGGATGTACGCCAGTATTGTCTAGAGGATTAAGACCATTATTTATGCGTAAGAAACCCGCAGCTTGTTCAAATGCTTTGGTACCTAA
>DAIPYV010000303.1:0-2399 GCA_036782555.1 Saprospiraceae bacterium | reverse complement strand
AAAAATCATGGTTAACAGATCTCAGTTAACAAAATAGAATTAAATGCGTTCCAAACTCATTTGGAACATTTCTATTTCTTCAGCCAAATAAATTTGGCAACCCATTATTGGGGCTCTAAACTCATTTGGAGCATTTCTCGCTATAGTGATATTTATATCAGATTATAAAAAATATAATGAGTTAATATATGATTTTTAGTACATGGCAAAATACGTCATGGGTACCAACGGGAGAAACCTCTTAACGTAAGATATTCCTGTCATTGGTATTAACGAGATAAACCTTTTTTACCCACACAAAACGACATAGAGCCAGAAAATTCAACAAAATCTAAACACATAGCCAAATGTAATTTTATTTAGCTTACAATCATCTTCTAAGTGTTTGTTTCAACTTTAAAAATGTCGGATTCGAAAATTATTAAATAATTTATTTCCGTATTTTTTAACTTTATAATTTTTTTCTCTATCTTTACACTAAAATTTTTAAACACATGCGCAGACAACACCTTTTTTACTCTCTGGTTTTTATCTTATTTAGTGGTCTTTTAATCGGTCAAGCTTCTTTAAATAAAGATGCTCATAGATTATTGAAGGAATTAAAAAATTATGATAATTCTCATCGAAATTTAGATATTGATTTGGTCAATCACTATGATATTCACACCATTCCGGGAAAAAATGAAAAATACATAGGAGTAGCAGGTATAGTGGATATAGAAATAATTGATTCACAGTTATTGAAGCGTTTAGGCGTTCAAAATGATACTCGTTTGAATGACTTATGGACATTTAGAGTGCCCATAGGTCGCTTTGAAGAATTTATTAATATCAAAGGTTTGAAATATGTCGAAATAGCAGAACATGTTGAACCTAATTTGGTCAGGGCCATTGTTGATTCTCGGACAGACAGTGTCAATAATGGATTGAATTTACCACGCGCATATACAGGCAAAGACGTGATAATTGCTATCATAGATTGGGGCTTTGACTACACACATCCTGTATTCTATGATACCACATTGACAAATCTCCGTTTATCGAGGGCATGGGATCAAAATAAGCTAAGTGGACCAGCACCAGATGGGTTCTCTTTTGGGACAGAGTATGTAGGTCAGGAGTCTTTGTTAGCAGCGCAGCAGGATACCCTATATGTTTTTGGGCCAGGATCTCATGGTACGCACGTAGCGGGAATAGCGGGAGGAAGCGGAGCGGGTACGCCTCACAAAGGTGCTGCACCTGATGCTGAGTTGATATTTATTTCATTGAGGCGGGATGGCCCATCATTTGTAGATGCTATAAATTATGTAAGTCAATATGCTCAATCTGTTGGTAAGCCTTTTGTGGTCAATATGAGTTTTGGAAGCCATTTAGGTCCTCACGATGGCAGTTCTCTCAAAAATTATGCTATGGAACAGCTATCTGGACCTGGTCAAATTTTTGTAGGTAGTGCCGGAAATAATGGCAATCAACAGTTTCATTTAGATTATGATTTTATGACTGAAAGCCAAGATACTCTCTATACAGTAGTTGATTTTGCAGGTGGGGCCGATATTTTTGGACAGACAGTCTCTATCTGGGGGTCGCCCAATAGTGATTTCGAAGCATCATTTATGGTCACTGATGCCGGAAATAGAATTATGGGAGAAACACCTTTTTTTAGCACAAATGATATTATTTCATTAGATACCACTGTCAGAGTCGGAACTGTCAACCTAAGGTACATAATGGATACAGATTATGGACATTATCTCAACGACAAACCATCCATGAGATGGCAAATACGTAATGTCCCACCCAATCTTAAAGTAGTGCTCAAGGTTGTCTCAAACAATAGTCACGTCCATATGTGGAACTGCCAAAGGCATAATGATAGGTTTCTCAATTGGGGAAGACCATTTAAAAACAATTTCCCTAATGCCAAAGAAGGTGACGAACTCTATGGGGTAGGAGAGCCAGCGGGCACAGGAAGGAATGTGATCACTGTAGCTTCTTACGAACCTGAGATTATTTCACCTACTGGAGGCCTCGTGCGGGGTGGACTTTCATCTTTTTCAAGTTCAGGTCCTACAGTGGATGGTCGTGTCAAACCTGATATCGCTTCTACAGGACAAAATATAGTCTCATCTGTCAATTCATTTGACCCAAATTATAGAGCAGGAAATTATGTTGCTCGTGCAGAACATGATGGTAAAACTTATGGTTTTGTTGCTTTTTCGGGCACGTCTATGTCAGGTCCGATGGTGGCTGGTATAGTAGCTTTGATGCTTGAAGCCAACCCTGAACTCACATCTACTGAGGTCAGAAATATTTTATATCAGACAGCTCGGTTAGACCAAAATACCGGCGTTTTACCTGAAGAAGGTCATCTCAAATGGGGACATGGTAAAGCCAATGCA
>DAIPYV010000302.1:0-2408 GCA_036782555.1 Saprospiraceae bacterium | reverse complement strand
ACATCAATAGTAGAAAAAATAATTGAGTTAAAGCATGGTATCCATCCGACCAACCACCTATCCAATGGCTTGCAAAATATCGATAGCTTTGCCTCAAAAAGATAATGAGATACAAAGAAGAACAAATCAAGGAATGGATAACCCAACACAAAGAGTCAGGACTAAGTATTGAAGAGTTTAGTAAAGGTAAGCCCTTTCATAAATCAACCCTTTCCTATTGGTACAAGAATAGATCGGTCGATCGCAATTCTTTTATAGAGTTAAAAGTACCAAAGAGTGACAAGTTCATCATACAAATCCTAAGACCAGATGGAATTACAATAAACATCAATCAGGAATTTAGTGTACAAGAACTTAAGCAACTGATGCAATGCTAGGCTTCAATTCACAGCAAAGGTATATGGTATATAAAGGGAGTGTCGATATGCGCAAAGGAGTGTATGGTTTGTGTGGCCTTGTAATCAACGACCTCAAAGACAATCCCTCGAATGGAACCGTATATGTATTTTTTTCAAAAAGCTACAAAACGGTGAAGATATTGGTTTGGGACAAGGATGGATTTGTAGTATATGGTAAATGGTTATCAAGGGGCAGATTTGAAAAAGTGGAAACAATACTAGAAGGAAAAGGAGGGGAACTATCCTACCAATACTTGATAATGTTATTGAGTGGAGTGAGTTTGCTAGGTGTAAAACAAAGACCGAGATATCAACTCAAAATGCAAAACAATGAGTGATAAACAGGGTTAAAAAAAGATAAAAATAATAGAAAAAAAGCATGTATAAAATGCAGGTATTTAGAAAAGTATTTGTTATTTTTATACCATGAATTACGAAATAATCATAGCGGAAAAAGATACAAAAATAGAGCAATTAACACTGCAAGTTAGTAGCTTAAAAACAGACTATGAAAGAAAAATATTCGAGCTGCAATATCAATTAGATAAATTACAGCGTATGTTATTTGGTCGTAAAGCAGAAAGATTTGTATCAGCTCCATATACTGGCCCGAACTTATTTAGCGAGCTGGAAGGTGAGCAATCAGCACCCGTTCCAGAAGAGGTACATACCACCCAAGTTCCAGCCCATGAAAGAAAAAAATCAAACCAAAAGGGCAGACAACTATTAGAAAACCTCCCAACAGGAATAGTAGTAAACAATCAAGATTTAGAACCGGAAAACAAACCAGAAGGAGCCGTATTCATAGGTGCCGAAATAATGAAATCATTAGCTTACACACCAGGGAAATTCTATATTGAACAACTAACTAGAAATAAGTATGTAGATAGAAGCACAGGTGAAATATTCATAGCACCAAAACCCAAGGAAGCATTAGAAAAATGTCAGGCACATCCATCACTGATTGCAGATGTTGTAGTATCTAAATTTGTGGATCATATACCTGAGTACCGCAAACAGCAACAATATAAAAGAGAAGGAGTGGTCATTCCATCAAGTACCATGAATGACTGGACTCATAAAGTAGCCGAATACCTAAAACCCGTGTCAGAAGCCATCAAGAAACAAATATTAGCAACGCAGTACATACAGGTAGACGAGTCTACCATAAAAGTGATGCAAAAAGATAAAACAAAGGTGGGATACATGTGGGTCATAAATAGCCCACACTTACGAATGAGTTACTTTGACTTTTATCCCAGCAGAGCCGCTAAAGTACCAAAGCTCATGTTAGATAATTATACAGGTGCTTTACAGTCCGATGGTTATAATGCCTATGAGTTACTGGAAAAAGTAAGTCCAGAAATGTCTTTTTACAATTGCTGGGCACATGCAAGGAGAAAGTTCGAAGAAGCACTCTCGTATAATGAAGAAATAAGTTCTAAAGTCATGGTCGAAATCCAAAAACTATACAAAATAGAACAAAAATGCCGTGATGAGGGACTTACAGGTGACAAACGCAAGGAAATAAGACAAAAAGAAAGTATCCCAATACTGGAAAACCTTAAAAAATATTTAGATGATCAAGCCCCGAAACAAATAGAGAATACCCCTATACATAAAGCTATTGGGTACACCTTAAATCGATGGGGCAAGCTCATAGCGTATGCTGATAATGGAAATATTGAGATTGATAATAATTTAGTAGAAAACGCTATAAGACCTTTGGCTCTAGGCAGAAAGAATTATCTGTTCGCTGGTAATAATAATGCTGCCAGCAATATAGCAATCTATTATACCATCTTCTCGTCATGCAAAAGTCTAAATATTAACCCCACTGAATATTTGGTATGGGTGCTCTCCGAACTACCTAAATACACTATCTCTGATATTGCTAAGTTTACCCCATCCGCATATGCTCACTCTAACAAAGCACTATAGGCAGTTTATCGGATGGATACGTTGAAAGAGATATTCCAAAATCTATTAGAATTAACACCTTAAAAGATA
>DAIPYV010000301.1:0-2479 GCA_036782555.1 Saprospiraceae bacterium | reverse complement strand
GTAGGGCTGACATTGAGCCAAGTTTTAGGCTCTAAGATGTCATTAGCTGGTGCAGAGATTAGACTTCCCTTTACAGGTCCTAAAGGTTTGGCTATCATACCCACCTCTTTTCTCCTTACTGATTTGAATTTTTTTATAGATTCTGGAGTCACATTCAATGATTTCAATGACTTTAGAGATGGTAGAGAAATCGAAGTTTTGCTCAGAGATGATGAGGGGAATATAATTTTTGATAGTCAAGGTAGAGCTATTTACACATTTGATACCGTCAAGCCTACGCTACTCACTACTGTGGGTGTTTCAATGAGAGTCAATTTATTTGGAGCATTTATCTTAGAGCCCTATTATGCAAGGGCCTTGATACAAGGGTCTCAGTTCAATTTTGGATTTAATATCATTCCTGGATGGTGATTTTGCATAATTTTTGAAACTTTTATATCAAATAAAAGATTTATACAGTTATAAAGATTAAAATATATAGATGAGTAGGTTATTGAGAATAATTTTTTTAGGTATTTTTTTGATGATTTCTGTTGTGATGATGGCACAACAAAAATATAGACTGGCACAGCAGTATTATAACTCTGGAGAATATGAAAAAGCAGCTCAAATATATGAGTCGCTCTACAATGAAAACCCTCAAAATACTTTTTATTTTAATTTATATATTCAGTGCCTTTTAGAACTGAGTCAATATGACAATGCAGCAAAAATAATTCAAATTGAAATCAAAAAGGCTCCAAAGGAATCGTCACTATATGTCACCTATGGCAATTTATTGGAAAAACAAGGTCTGCCTGAAAAAGCAGACATCGAATATAAAAAGGCAATCAACAACCTAACAGCCAATCAAAGTATTATTTCCAACTTAGCCAATACTTTTACTAATTTAGCCAAATATGACTTAGCTATAGAAACCTACTTGAAAGGTGAAAAGCTGACTAATATTGAGGACCTATTTGTATATAGTATTGCTGATTTATATAGGCGAAAAGGTGACACACCCAACATGATTAAGTACTATCTAAGAGCCGCTGATAAAAACAATGCTGCCTCCAATGTCCAAATAAGCCTTCAGAGATTCTTAAGTGAAGCTGATTATCCTGAACTCCAAAAACAACTTTACACAAAAATACAAGAAAGCAAAAACAACCCTATTTTTATAGAAATGTTGGAGTGGAGTTTTTTGCAAAACAAAGATTATACCAAAGCATTAAGACAGGCTCGTGCCTTAGACAGACAACTAGAAGAAAATGGGGCAAGACCCTATAAAGTAGGAGACTTAGCATACAAAGATATGGATTATGATGCGGCAATTAGTGCATTTGAATACATACTAGAAGAGCATGGGAAAAATAGTTCCTACTACTTAGAAGCTAAAAGTGGCCTCCTGAATAGTAAAAAAGCCAAAGTCACCCAAAGATACGATTATACTCAAGATGACCTCTTGGCTCTGCAACAAGAGTACGTTTCTTTCCTTAATGATATGGGACGCAATACGCAAACGGCCCATATCATGCGCGAATACGCCGAGTTTGAAGCGCTTTATATCAATGACTTGGAAAAGGCCATTGAGCTATTGGAGCAAGTCAAAAACTTTGGTGGCTTACACCCTGAAATTATTGCCAAAACAAAAATAGAGCTAGGTAATTACTACCTCATGAGTGGTGATAGATGGGAAGCCAGCCTACTCTACAGCCAGGTGGACAAAGACTTTAAAGAAGGTGTGGTAGGTGAAGAGGCACGCTATCGTAATGCCAGACTTTCCTATTATAGCGGAGATTTTGCATGGGCACAAGAACAATTTAAAATCCTCAAAGGTGCTACATCCAAACTCATTTCCAATGACGCCATAGATATGTCCGTATTTATTTTGGACAATCTCGGTATGGATACGACAGAAATGACACTTCAAATGTTTGCAGATGCAGAGCTTCTCATATACCAAAACAAATTTGATGAGGCGATAAAAAAATTGGATTCTATAGCCATCATTTTTCCCGACCACTCATTAGATGATGATGTCCTCTATGTCAAAGCCCATATTTACAAAAAACTCCGTAAAACTGACATCATGATATCTATGTATGAAACCATCATAGAAAAATATCCCGAAGAAATCAGAGCTGATAATGCTGTGTTTGAGTTGGCAGAATTTTATGAAACACAA
Source organism: Saprospiraceae bacterium (assembly GCA_036782555.1). GTDB lineage: Bacteria > Bacteroidota > Bacteroidia > Chitinophagales > Saprospiraceae > OLB9. Next base: position 309 of record DAIPYV010000301.1, on the reverse strand, counting down.
CTCAATATGCCAGAAAAAGCACGTGATTTATACAAAACAATATTTATAGAATATAGCAGCAGCACCTTTGCGTCTGATGCAAGGCAGAGATATCGATTATTGAGAGGTGATGAGTTGTGATCTGATTACTTAAGAATATTTAGAAAAAAAAATTTATAAGTTTTTTAGAAAAATATTTGCAGATATTAAAAATAGTCATACCTTTGCGTCGCTTTTCGCAAGTAGGGAAGTTTTTTTAATAAAAAATACAACAATAGGGAGATTAGCTCAGTTGGTTCAGAGCACCTCGTTTACACCGAGGGGGTCGGG
>DAIPYV010000300.1:0-2527 GCA_036782555.1 Saprospiraceae bacterium | reverse complement strand
CAAATGAACATTCAGGAATTAGGCACTATCATGCAGTTCAAGCCCAATGTAAAAATCGTCATCCTCAATAACCAATTTTTAGGTATGGTCCGTCAATGGCAGGAGCTATTTCACGAAAAACGTTATTCATTTACGGATATCACAAGCCCTGATTTTGTACAAGTAGCCATGGGATACTATATCGACGGTCAGAGAGTCACTGAACGCAGCCAATTAAAAGCAGCCATTCAGACCATGTTAGACCACCCAGAAAGTTACCTATTAGAAGTCATGGTAGCCCAACAAGACAATGTATTCCCGATGGTACCCCAAGGAAGAGGTGTAGCAGAAATAGTATTGAGTGCAGATGAAATATAACCAGCACAAAGTGCCTAAACCAGCGAAGTGTAACATTAAACCAGCACAAAGTGCGTAAACTAGCGAAGCTTATGAACAAACAAGAATACACATTAACCATATACACCGAAAACCAGGTAGGTCTCATCAACAAAGTGGCGATCATGTTTTCGCGTAGGAAAATATCAATCCATAGTCTAAATATATCTCCGAGTGAGATAGATAATATTTACCGCTTTACACTTGTCGTTATAGAAAGCGAGGAAGTGGTCAGTAATTTGGTCAAACAAATAGAAAAACTTGTGGAGGTATTCAAAGTATATTGTAACACTAATGACGAAATTATATGGCAACAAATTGCTCTTTTCAAAGTGCCTACTTCCATCATTATGAAAGACGTTAAAGTAGAACGACTCTTAAGAGAGTACGGTGCACACGCCGTCGTGATACGAGAAGACTACACCGTTTTTCAAGTAACAGGACAAGATGAAGAAGTACAAAAAGTATTAGCTTTTTTAAGCCAGTACGATTTAAAGGAATTTGTAAGAAGTTCTCGAATAGCCATCATAAAAGCTATGGAAGGCATCCACAAAAAAGTATTAAAAATGGACCAGAATGACCCGACCAAAGACCCAATAAACAATGAGTTTTTATCTAAAAAATCCATGGTATTCACTTATTAATTAAATGTTTAACTCTAATGTATTATTTCTAAATTTTAATGTCATGTATCTAATTTTAAGATTCTAATTTCTAACTTCTAATTTCTAATTTCAATTATGTTGTACGATCCAAAATTTGAATTTGACTCTTGTGGAGTGGGTTTTGTAGCTCATCTCAATGGTGTACGTAGTCATTCTATCGTAGATGATGCCCTCACTATGTTGGAAAATATGGAACACCGTGGCGCCACAGGATACGAAGAAAATGTTGGTGACGGTGCCGGAATTCAGATTCAAATACCCCACGAATTATTAAAAAGCGAAGCACTAAAATACCAATTCAATATTCCAAAAATGGAAGAATATGGTGTGGGAATGCTTTTTTTACCACGGAATGAATACTTGTATGAAGAATGCAAAAACCTTATAAAAAGATCAACAGAAAAATTAGGGTTCAAAATATTAGGATTTAGGCCTGTTCCTGTCGATAATTCTGATATTGGGCAAGCTGCCAAAAATGTAGAACCCATTATGGAAATGATGTTTATTGAGAGACCATTCGAAATCAGAGATTGGAGAGATTTTGAAAGAAAGTTGTTTGTTTTAAGAAACTTCATAACACGTCAAGCGTCCAATATCACTCAAAACGACCCTATAGGTTTTTATATAGCTTCTTTATCTTGTAAAAAATTGATTTACAAAGGCCAGTTAAGAAGCATTCAAGTACGCAACTATTTTAAAGACCTGACCCATCCGCAGTTGACCTCAGCTTTAGGTATGATACATTCGAGGTTTGCTACTAATACAAATCCAATGTGGAAACTAGCTCAACCGTTTAGATATATCGCTCATAATGGAGAAATCAATACAATAGATGGCAATATGAATTGGCTTAAATCCGCAGAAAAAAGATTTCGAAGCGAAAAATTTACACCACAAGAATTTGACATGATTCTACCTTTAGTTTCTAATCATCAATCGGACTCAGCTTGCCTAGACAATATGATAGAACTATTAGTTCATGCTGGACGCTCATTGCCGCATGTTATGATGATGCTTATTCCAGAAGCATGGGATGGTCATGACTATATGGAAGACTATAAAAAGTACTTTTATGAATTTCATTCTTATCTTATGGAACCATGGGACGGACCTGCGTCTGTTTCCTTTACTGATGGGGATATCATTGGCGCGACTTTGGATAGAAATGGTCTTAGGCCTTCAAGATATACTTTGACTTCGGATAATCGTGTTATTATGTCTTCAGAGTCGGGCGCACTTCCGATAGATCCCAAACTTATAATAAAAAAAGGTCGCTTGCAGCCAGGAAAAATGTTTTTGGTCGATATGGTAAAAGGTGCCATAATCAGTGACGAAGAATTAAAAAAAGATATTTGTAATTCTCAACCATATAAAAAATGGGTGTGTGATAATAAAGTGACCGTTGACGACTTGCCCGATCCACGTTTGAGATTTACTAAACTCAATAATACTGAAGTTTTCAAATATCAAAAAGCCTTTGGTTACAG
>DAIPYV010000299.1:0-2547 GCA_036782555.1 Saprospiraceae bacterium | reverse complement strand
CCGCATCAACATTTGTGGTGAAAATCGCCACCTTCGCCAAGCCCGAAACCGTTAGGCAACATTTAAAAATGAAAAGAGCCACAACATATATGTTCCTATGTTTTCTTTTTGGGTGCACGCAAATGGCACAAAACAACTCCGACATAGATCTAGACCTATATGTAACCAATGAGACACTGCAAAAAAAGCCCATTTACGGGCATATAATCAGAAAAGAAGAAAAACCAGATAGTTTTTCGAAAAGTTTTGATTACAAGTACAATTATACAAGCAGAGAGATTAAAGAACTCAACCTGGACACCTTGAAAATTGAAACTAACGAATATTATCACTTAACCAATCAAAAATTTTTGAGCATAGATCTAGATGAAATAAATTTTAAAATCTATTACAGATTTTTATATGGGTATTTATCTGAAAAATATTTAAGAATTGAACGGAAGGATTCCATTTTTGACCTCTTATTATCAGCATCCGGTGGAGATGGACAAGAAGCGTATGAGATATCTACTCAATTCGAAAATGATTCAATTTTCGAAGAAAAGATGGTCTCTACATCAACAATAATTGATGACCACTATCTAGTGGCACATGAAATTGAAGTCATTACTACTCGCTATCAATACAATCACAATCTCGACTTTATAAAACTTAGCGTTGATACCGCCAAAATTCCCAATAGTGCTTTTATTGATTATCCACTAGATGAAACCAATACAAATTTTGAGCTTACAGAGAAGGACTCTTTAAGCTTATTACGGTTTTGGAGAAAAACAGCTTTTAATATAATAGACACACTAGACGTAACTCTTTCAAACGCGGAAATCGGAGATTATGTTTATGACGCCTCTGACGGTAGAGGGGGGTTGGGAGATGGTAGTATTTATCAATCCCCTGATCTACATTTTAAGATTTTAACATTAAAAAGAGAAATTTGTGGTGCATACTGTAATCCATTCTGGAAATCTGAAATAATTCTATCGGACGGAACAATAATAAGTACTGAATTTTTTGATGAAATCGAAAATATTTATGTGATGCCCGATGGCAAATATTTGGTGTTACAACACAGTTATGGTCGTCCCGCATCTGTTTTTACTGTCACGACCGTATCGGCCATCTTGCTGAATATAGAAGATAAAAAAATAACCTATTACCCTATCCGGTATAATTATCCAAAGTATCATGAAGTGTCAAGCGACAGTGTTTTTAATCCTAGCGGGCAACTATCCCTATCTCAAGAGCACTTTATTGACAACGCTCAATGGATGACTTATGATAAAGAATCCATGCTACTGAAATACAGGTACGGAACAGATTTTAGTTATTGTTGTAATACTGATTCAGCATTCCTGTATATTGGTGAGTTTAAATATAAAAATGGAGAATTCAAACATATAAAGGAAACGAAAGAATACATAAAAATTGAATAAAACGTTGCCTAACACTGCATATAGCTTATGGCGGGATTTTCTTACATTCGGAAATTGATCTTCGGATCAAGATTATTCTGGGATGAAAGATATATCTTCGGGAGTCGCCACAAGCCATATGCTTGAACGTTAGGCAACATTAACAATTAAAACAAAATAAAAATGGGAAAGAATCACACCACCAAACAGTTGAATGAAAATGCGAATGAATACTTCGCAAAGGAGAAAGTTTATGAAGCCATAGAGGCACAAAATAAACTATCCGTAAATTCTTATACAGCCTACGTTGAAGCCGATGCTTTCATTGGAAATCCTTACTCATTGCTTGGAAGAGTCCTAATGGTTAGAAAACATGAAGGAAAATGTCCAGAATCAATTAACGACAAAGGCTTTGTTACACAAATTGCCCCTCTCCCAATTCCAGGAATTGAAGTTGAAGAAAAATCAAAAATCGAACAACCTATCAAACGAGGTTCAATTATAGTCAACAAAGATTTGTCAGTTAAGGTAGGTTTTCTAAATTATTTATCAGCAGAATTATCAGCAAATAGTTCATTCAGCATCATGGTGTTCGACCAGATTACAGGACTTGTTGACGTACAAGCACCAAGCTGGAATAACGGTTTGAATCAATGGTTGCTTAACCCTCACAACCTCTTTTTACTGCAAGACCCAGACGTTTGTTTTCTTTATGCAATAGTAGGTGTTGTTCAAAAAAATGTCATCCGTAAAAAGTATACTAAACTGGACGCAAAAGCAGGTGGCGGTGCCTATGGTGTGAATATTAATGGCGAGATTCATACAAGTAATGAAGAATATTATTTAGATATTAGATTTGGAATAACCCCTATCATTTTAAAAAGCCCAACTTACACAATTCAACCAAGAAAAGAAGAAGCTGTTGAGAAAATGACCTTGATAAAGGAAATGTCAAAGCCAACTTCAGCCTTAGTTGAATTTAGCCTAAAAAATACAAAATCATTAAGTTACTCACTCCCAAATGAATCTGAACTCAATATATTTTCCATGATTGATAAAATAAAATAACGTTGCCTAACATTGCATACCTGCCCATAGCCAGCAAAAGCTGGCTACGTCAGGTATGCGTAACGTT
>DAIPYV010000298.1:0-2562 GCA_036782555.1 Saprospiraceae bacterium | reverse complement strand
AAAATACTGCACGCTATTTTCCCAACCCTCAGCGAATAATGATTGGAGATTTTTCCAATCGTTTAGAGTATTTACCCAACTATAGCCGAGATATGACATTTAGGTTTATTGTGAGAGATAATAATCCATTGGGTACTGCAGCAGTTTGGGAGGAGCTCAAATTTAGGGTAGATGGTAATACTGGTCCTTTTAGAATAACTGAACCATCAAGCCCTCAAAACTGGACTTATAGTGACCGGGTAGATATAGAATGGGATGTAGCTAACACAAATCTCGCTCCTGTAAATTGCCAATTTGTGGATATTTTCTTATTTACAGGCAATAGAATAGACTTTGATTCAGATGAAATGATAATACTAGCCGAAAGAGTACCCAATGATGGATTAGAAACTGTCATTATTCCAGCTGTAACTACAAATCGTGCTCGTATAGTTATAAAGGCGAGTGACAATATCTTCTTTACACTTTCTAGATCCGATTCTCGCATTATTGAGTCCACAACACCAGGATTTTTTATGAATGTTGATAATGTTCGAAAAGCAACCTGCTTGCCAGAAAAAGTGAGCTATGTTTTTAATACTGTAGGTTTTTCTGGTTTGACAGACTCTATTAGATTTGAAATAAACGGCTTGCCTAGTAATATAAAAGCTAATTTTAATAAGAATCAATTGATACCAGGCGAAAGTACTGAATTAGAGTTGGATCTAACTCAAGCCAAAGGTAATAATGATTACACTTTTACAGTAATTGCTTATGTAGACGGTTTAGATACAATATCTAGGACTTTATTTCTGACTACTTTTGGTACGGATATCGACGAGATGACTCTATTTTCTCCAGCACCTGAAGCTTCGGGAGTGGGCCCTATTCAGAATTATACATGGTTAAGGTTAAATGATGCCATTGGATATGAGCTTCAAGTCTCAACCTCTCCAGCGTTTGATGAATTAATCATTAGCGAAACATTGTTTGATACAGTATATAACTCTTCTTTGTTTTTACCTAAATCCACTTTATATTTTTGGCGAATACGAGCATTCAACAATTGTAAAATAGGAGACTGGTCAGACATTCAGACATTTCATACTGAAAGTTTCAATTGTTTTGAAGTTAAATCTGGTCCATTGGTTGTCAATATTTCAGCCACTGGCCGGCCAACTATCGAAGGTACTGTCAATGTACTAGAAAATAGTGTAGTGAGTGAGGTATCTGTTAATAATTTGACGGGTAGTCATTCAAGAGTGAGTGACCTTGTGGTGACCTTAGTCTCTCCCTCTGAAAAAGAAGTACTCCTTTGGAATAAAAAATGTCCGTCCGCTTTAGGTTTTAACTTAAGCCTAAATGATAAAAGCATGTTGCCGATAAGGTGTCCGTTACATGTTGGCAATGTACATCAGCCAGAACAACCCTTATCTAGTTTAAATGGCGAAAACACTCAAGGAATCTGGAAGATTAGGATAGAAGACACAGAATCAGGAGCTGGTGGTCGTTTGACTAATTTTGATTTGGAATTTTGTACGAGCGTCAGCACTAATAATCCCGCTTTATTAAATAACAATATTTTAATAGCTCCAGCTAATGCAAAAACACGTGTGACACCCTCAGCCCTAGAATGTACCCATCCTACTAAAAGTCCGGAATCTCTGGTATTTATAATAACAAAATTAACAGCTAAAGGTCTGATCACCAAGAACGACCAACCTTTGAGAGTAGGAGAAAGGTTTACCCAGGAGGATATCAATAATGGAAGGATAGAGTATGTCCATAATACTTTACTTTACGATATCGATAGCTTTGAGTTTGTCATCATAGACGGCGAGGGCGGCTGGCTTCCTATCAACACTTTTAATATTGAAATAGACAACTCAAGTTCTAGTGATGATTTGAAAGTTAAAGAAAATAAAATATGGGTATATCCTAATCCTGCACAAAGTAACATTAACATCACTTCTCTTGATGAATTGCAAAATATTGACCAAGTGAAAGTGTATAACATTAATGGACAATTGATAGAACAAATCTATTGGAATCAGACTACAGGTGCCTTAGATGTCGCTTCTTTGCCTAGAGGAGTGATTATTCTCCAGATAAGTGTTGGAAATGCTCTTATAGCTAAAAGGGTTTTACTGAAATAATTTATGTTGATAATAAGACATTAATTGCTCTTATATTGTATCGAAATTGAGTAAATAAAAGGGATTGTAGAGTAAAAATTACAATCCCTTTTTTTCCTTCTATTTTGGCTAAGCTTCCAAAATTTTCTCTTTGAACTGCATTTTCTCGACTTTCACATATATCACAATATACCACTTTCCATGGCCTGTATGGCTTTGTAACATCTTCATATCCCGAATTGTGCCTCTTTATTCGATCCATTATATTATTAGTCTGACCTATATATAATCGCTCAAAATCTTCACTATATAACACATATGCATAAAATCTTTCCATAAAAAAAAGCTGCATTTGTGCAGCTTTTGTGACCTCGGGAGGATTCGAACCCCCAACCCTCAGAGCCGAAATCTGATATTCTATCCAGTTGAACTACGAGGCCAATTATAT
>DAIPYV010000297.1:0-2588 GCA_036782555.1 Saprospiraceae bacterium | reverse complement strand
AGTGCCATTCTGCCCATTCAAAGTCGATATTTCAGGAAACCGGTTGATTGCAGGAGGTCTAACGACCCCAGTCAGCGGCTTCTAACAATCTGGAAGTCAGCACCAGCGGCGTTCGAAAGTCTGCTGCCTTAGTGGTGCAGAAAACTTTTTTGAGTCTCATGATGGATGTCCTGGACAGCCAAAACAGCGGCTGAGACCCACTGCCCTCGTTCGGTTGCCTGAGAAATCCTAAGATCGCTGTCTCAGCAAGAATCCTTTTTTCATAAGGGTTCCAGGAGTTTTCTGCACCACCAAGGTCTGCTGCACTGGGCTTGTTAGACCGCGTGCGGAAAAACAACTATCGATGATCCCCTAAAATCTCATCAGCGATCGCACTCTAACCCAAATTTTTCTTGTACCTAACCTTTCATCACAAACTTTTAATCGTCTCGGCGATCGCATAGGGATCAACTTCGCTGCAAACCCCGCTACCAGAATAAATAGGGTGCGTCGCGACCCACCCTACAAGATCGGCGATCACACTTACTTCAAGGAATTAATGAGCATGGTGCGTTCTTACGGGAGCATGTCATCCTTTTCCAGAGAAATTTAGAAGCCAATAAATCCGTGCCAATAGGACAGCGCATTTCGGGAGTTTGATTTTTCTACCTAAAAGGGTGACATGCTCCCGCACCCTACAGTTATGGCGATCACACTCAGTATGTTTTAAGGCTATAGAACTTATCCTTTATTCGAGCGATTCAAACTCATTTTTTGATATGCACTTTGCGTTTATTAGCCATTCAAGATAACAAATAGATTGCTCTTTTGTTTCTCTAAATGACTCCACTGCTTCTTTGACAAGAGTAACATTATAGCTCCTATTGTATGCATCAACGGCAGTTAACCTAACGCAAACATCTGCCGAATAACCTATTAAGAACACTTCTCCAACTTTTAGACTTCTCAATAAATCATCCAAATTCGTATTAAAAAAAGCACTGAACCTCTTTTTTGTTACATGAAAATCACCTTCTTGGATATTCAGCCCGTCTACCATTAAAGCAGTTGGTTTTCCCTCAACAAGATTACTGCACCAACTTGAACTGATTTTCCATGAGCTTGGCCAATCAACCATATCTTTCCTGTAAATCGTATTAATATGGATAACAGGAATAAATTTTTTTCTGGCTATGTCAATTAGTTCGGAACAGTTAGCGACTATACCCGTGCTTTCAAGGTCTGAATTTTCCTCAAAGAAAAATCTCTGCATGTCAATTACCAACAATGCCTTACCATTCATTGTCAATATCTCCAAAAACTATCCTATCCTACCTTTTATTATTGCAGGTCTTAAGACATCAATACACGGATCTAGTAACTCGCATAATCTCCTAGAAAGCTCTGGCTCTATGGTCTCAATATCCCCAAACGGACTAGGCTTTCGAAAGTTCAAATTAAGAACTCCTATCGATGCAGAGTGATCTCTTGAGTTTGCTGATATTCCAACAGCCAAAATTGAAGAAAAATGATGTCCAGAACTCCATTGATTATATTGTTCAATGATTTCTTTCTCTTGATTCTCTGATATATCGTATTTGCCACCTTCATATTTATCTTTAAACGAGCTTACATAATCTATGCCGCAAACTGAAAATGCTGTCCCACTTCCTCTCCAGGATTTACCTAATATACTAGTAGGTATCAAACGTGGAGGGTTGGTTCTACGGACATCTGTATAAACTACTTTCAACCACACAGAAACTTTTTCATCTATACCGTTCATTAACCTATCATAAGTTTTAGAATCAGCCGAAGACAGTGGAATCATAACATCAATCCATCCTATATCAGGTGCTAAATAACGTTTAACAATGTCACACAATGTAAGCAAGAGTTCTTCGATTTCATCTTTATAATAGTTATTATCTCGGATTATCCTGGCCGACATATTTGAGTATTTAATAAACCTACCCAATATATCGTCGAAGGCCTCATTTACTTTAATCCATCCTTGAAGCGAATATTTATTTTTAATTGAATCCATAGCGCTATATAACTTAGAATCTATTTCTGAAATATCATTGATCATTATTGAATAATTACTTCCTGTAGCAGAAACTTTAAATTGATCCATCTTTTGCATATTTTGTTTCTCATATAAATCTGACGATTTCAGATCCTTTTCTTTAAGCTTTTTATCTAGGTATTTTTCAGTTAGAGACAATACTACTATTGGTTTTGATTTGCTTTTAGCATACTCATATTCCAATTCAGTAAAAGACATATTACTACCAGGACATATTGACCCATACTTCCCTCCCAGCAACAATACAAAGACATCTGATTCGTCTATCCACTCATAGATAATACTTAAAGTCTTTTCATTAGCACCTGCTGATAATTCCATTCCAGATGGGATATTTCGTGTCTTCAGTATTGAAAGGACGAGCTTTTCTCGCTCTTCCTCTAAATCCTTAAAGGTAGATGATATAAATATTTGTAGCTTCTTATTCACTTAACTGTCCTCCTTTAATATCGGTTGTTGACCCTAAATTTTAGTGTTCCTGTATCAAGTACTAAAAGCATATGCACATAAATCAACAGAG
>DAIPYV010000296.1:0-2594 GCA_036782555.1 Saprospiraceae bacterium | reverse complement strand
TGCCCAAATAGAAGTTATAGATTTGCAAGGGCGTCAAGTCTTCAAAAACAACATTAATGTTACAAAAGGTAAAAATTTGATAACCATTAATAGGGACGAATTGCCTCTTTCCGGGATTTATATATGTAAAATGCATTTGGATAATGTTGTTAGTTCACACAAAATTGTAGTTTTGGATTGAATTTTCGAATCCTGAAACTAAGAAAAATATAGAATTTTATATTGGACAGTTTTTAGATGCGAGATGTATTTTCTCAGCGGACTCTATTTAAAAACTCCTATGAAATTGAAGATCATATCATGCCAAAATGTATCATTTTAAGTATGTCTTATGTTTTCAAATTTCTCAATCCCATAATTTCTTTTTTGATATAGTGATATTGGGTCCCTTTAGGTATTCTGGATTGAAGTAAGCCACATCTTCAAAATCTTTATTTTTAAATTTCTGAAATGTACATGACGCCATATATCTTGATGATGTAGCCGTGTGCATGCATCGAAGACTTGGATGAGGAAAAGTATCCACATACTTTTGAGCACCATTGCCGCAGAGATAAACAGTGTTGTCTGCTGTAACAAATTCACTAAAGGTGTCATGTGTCAGAATGACGGCTTTATCCACTGTTATTCTTTCTCTCTGGTGATTCATAACCGATAAATAAACCTCCATACGGCGGGCATCAATCATAGGCACAATAAAGTCACCTTCTGATAAGTCTGTATTAGAAATGCCCTCTGACAATATGGTGAGGCTGCCTATGGATATTAAAGGACAATTTATGGCATAACATAAAGCCTTTGCAGTAGCAGCTCCTATCCTTAATGAAGTATAAGATCCTGGACCGTCAGATACCGCAATAGCTTCTATCTGCTTAAAAGACCAATTGGCTTTATTGATTGCTGATTGGATAAGCATAGTCAACAGGGCCGTATGACTGTTGTGGTCATGTGACTCTTCTGTAAATATAACATTATCATTTTCAGCTAAAGATACCGAACATACTTCTGTAGATGTCTCTATTAGTAAGAATTTGGCCATACTTATTTTCCTGAAAGTATCTTTTTATAGACACTTGGATTTTGCAAAATCTCGATTGCTTTCAAGACTTCTACATCGCCTGCCAAATTATGTTTTACTTTACCCTTTTGATAGTAATATCTGCTGATTATTTCGCTTTCTATCTGTTGTACTATTTCATTTTTGGCCTCCTTCAATTCATTCGCTTTACTACTTTTGATGTTTGACAACAAAGTTTCGATTTGGTTTACTACTGATATATTTCTAGCCTCTGAAGCCTTTTCTTTGGCTTCTTTGAGACTTTTTTCAGTTTCAGATTCAAAGCTAAATTTTTTCTTTTGAGTAAAAGCCACAAAGTCATCAAACTTGTCAAACCTAAATTCTCCGGCTTGGTCTATACTATCTTTGCCTTTAGTATATTCATTGACATATTGAAAGATGATAAATTGATCTTTGAGTGCTTGAGTGACTTCTTTCAGTTTGTTTCCTGAAAGGACAACATCAGGGGTCACGCCCCCTCCATCAAGGACTGTTCTACCATTTTTAGTTTTAAATTTTGACCTTTGGCTATCAGGTATATCTTTTGGTACGCCGTTTTCATACTCTAAACCTTGAATACATCTACCACTCGGAATATAATATTTAGATGTCGTCAGTTTTAGTCGGGCATTATAAGGCAAATCTTTATAGTTTTGGACCAATCCCTTACCGTAAGATCTCTGACCAATGATAACACCTCTATCTAAGTCTTGTAATACTCCAGACACAATCTCTGAAGCCGAAGCAGATCTCTTATTGATCAATACCGCTACGGGCAATTCTAAGTCTAGAGGTGACGTCATCGTTTTAAAAGTTCTATCATTTTCTTTTACTTTTGACTTAGTACTGACTACCAATTCATTTTGTGGTATGAAATGATTGCAGATATTGACAGCCTCATGTAATAATCCTCCACCATTATCTCTTAAGTCTAAAATAATACCGGACAAATTGGGGTTGTCTTCTTTAAATTCTTTTATGGCTTTGCCTATATTTGCACCAGCATTGGCTGTAAATATGGTTAAATTAATATAACCAACATTATCTTTTACAAAGCCAGAGTAAGGTACATTGGGTATATTGACTTCTCCCCTTATGACTTGAACCGTCTTGATATTGTCCTCACCGTAAGGCTTGATGCCTAATGCTAATTTACTTCCGGGGATGCCGCGCATAATACCATTAACTTCTTCTAATTTTTTGCCAGCTACAGATGTACCGTCTATTGAATATAATTCATCACCCGCTTTTAATCCTGAATCATAGGCTGGGCCATTTTCAAAAACCTCTATTAAATAAACTTTTTCGCCTGATATACCCGCTCTTGCGCCTATACCTTGATATTTTTCATCATCAAATATCCTATAACTCTCTGCTTGGGACTCCGATATGAAATTGGTAAAGGGGTCTAAAGAATTGGTCATAGCATCTATGGCTGTTCGCATCAAGATGGATGGGTCCAATTCATCTGCAAAATTAGTGTTGAGCTCCTTATACGCACTGACAAATATTTCTAAATTTTTTGTAATTTCAAATA
>DAIPYV010000295.1:0-2678 GCA_036782555.1 Saprospiraceae bacterium | reverse complement strand
GTGGCTAATTGATCATCAGGACTCCATACGACAGCGGCATCTACATCCGCAGATCTGAACATTTCAGCGGCTTTGAGATTATCTGTAGTTTTGATTATTCTTACATCTTCGTAGCTAAGGCCAGCTGCCTCAAGAGAGCTCAATAATAGTGTTTGGGCAGGTGAAGGGACGGCTACAGCTATTTTCTTACCTTTTAGGTCATTGATACTATTGATTCCTCTTTTGACGATGATGGCATCACCGCCTCTTGACCAATCCACTTGCATAAAAGCTTGAGGTTTAAACTCATTGATGTCAGCGGGCGCGGTGTAGAGAGGAAAAGCATCCGCTGTCTGAACTAATACATCATATTCTCCAGCCATCCAAGCGTTAAGGGCTGTTATCAAATCGTTTTCTACCCGAAATTCTACCTTAAATCCATAATCCTGGAAAAACCTTGATTGGGTATTGGCCTGAGCACCTTCATTAAAATACAAACCAGGGGCATAACCACCCCATGTTACTAACTGCACACGCAGAGTATTGGGGTCACGTTTGCCAGAGGTTGAGGAAGTAGACTTTGTCCCAGATGAAGATGAAGAATCATCATTATTCATTTTTGCGGCTTCGGCTTGTTTTTTGAGGTCTTGGCCCAATTTTGTACTATTGAGTAAATACTTGCCTCCAAAAAATACACCCGCTAAAATGAAAAGGGTGATTACAAATTTTGAAAAGCTTGTGAGTCTTGCTGCCATTTTTATTAATATTTAGTGTTTTTAAAAATAATTAATCAAATAAATTATCGTATTGATTTGTTCTTGTTACTTTTTCTGGTCTCTTTATGGGTGCATTGATATCTAATACCTCAGTCACCTCTGTCGGTGTATCCAAGATTGTTTGTTTATCACCACCTAGGAGCAGAGATACACTTTCATTTTCCCATTTTTCCAACATACGCAAACCTTCCTCTTCAAAAACGCCATTTTGTAAATCTATAGATTCCATAAAACTTCTGGAAATATCCATAAATCTTTCCATTTCCCCTACTTTTTGACTAACATCATCTGCCATGGCCTCTAATGCAGCGTCAAACATAGCTTTTTTGTCAGGGTCACCTTTGAGTATGGACATGGCAGATCGCATAGCTGAATTGCTTGCTGTTATGGCTTTGCGTTCTTGATCTTTGACTTTGACTTGATCTTCTACATCTTCCACTAGAATATAGGAGTTTTCGTGCATTTTTGTCAAAACCCTATTGAGTATTTGCATCTTTGATAATAAATCTTCCAATCTTACATTGGATTCTTGAAGTCTTCCGGCCTTTCTTGTTTGAAGTAGAACGTGCGCTTGTTTATTGTCTTGAGCTGCCTGACTGGCTCTACTCAGGTTGGTGTCAATTTCTTTTTTGTTGTTAAGTATGACCTCTTGAAGTTTGTGCATTTGTCCTCTGAGCTGTACCATTTGTCTGCTCATTTTGGTTAGGTTGGCTTTCAAATCAGCCACATAAGATTTAAGAATGCCTATGGGATCTATATTGACAAATAAACTTGTTATCCATCTCATGGCACTTTGAAACATATACCGCATGATAGTCCTGCCATTTTTGTCAATACCCATAAAAATTACAGTGCCCAATACAAGCAAGCCTAAAATTTGTCCCACAATAGATGAGAAAAAAGAAATAACCGCCCCTGTAGCTGTGATGACTACAAATCCTGTCAAAATAGTCATTAATGCTAAAATTATTGCACCTGTAACTCCCTCAGGTCTGGACCAAAAAGATCTAACGTTGTGTGGCATATTGTTTATTGAGTGTCAAATCAAACCACAAATTTAAGTTTTTTTTTCATATAAGAAATAATTCTATCAATTTTATGGACAAATTGTACTCTTTAATATATTAAGTGCTCTAAAATATCTTTTAAAGAGTCGTATCCAATCAAAAAGTAACACTTGTTACAAACTTGTCAAAGCATTATACTTACCTTTGCAACAATAATTTTAATTCATTTCAATTAATCAATAATTTATTCCTATTATGTTTGATTTTTTAAATTCTTTATTTGCTGGTGGCTCTGATGATATAGCCGCCATCATGGATAAAAAACCATTTCTTGTAGATGTACGTGAACCTTCTGAGTTCAAACAAGGCCATCCCAAGGGCTCGGTCAATATACCTTTGGGTCAGTTAGATACACATCTGACTAAATTTAAAGGAAAAGAAAATATTGTACTCTTTTGTCGCAGTGGCAACAGAAGTGGCATGGCCAAATCAAAATTGGAAGCTAAAGGTTTTTCCAATGTTTATAATGGTGGCACATGGCAAAATGTGTCCAATTTAGTTAAGTAACTTTATTTAAAATCAATAACAACATGTTAGAAATACTCAGTCAACCGTGGCCGTGGTACGTAGCTGGTCCTTTAATAGGCCTTACAGTACCGGCTTTGCTCATTTTGGGCAATAAATCATTTGGTATCTCATCTGTATTGAGACATACCTGTGCAGCTTGTTTTCCAGCAGGCATCAATTTTTTTAAATATGACTGGAAGCGGGAAATATGGAACGTAGTCTTTGTGATAGGAATATTTGTAGGGGCGGTCTTAGCCATGGCGGTATTAAAGGATCCCAATGATATTGTCGTAACCGACGAACTGAGAACAGAACTGGCCGCTTATGGCGTGACAGACTATAGCTCATT
>DAIPYV010000294.1:0-2707 GCA_036782555.1 Saprospiraceae bacterium | reverse complement strand
TTATTTATTCAACACAATCCAACCACAAAAAGGCTATTGAGTGTTATCAAAAGATCATTGATATATATGAATCTGAAAATAACATCATCAGCGCAGCTGAAAATTATGGTTTAATGGTGGCTCACTTGGTAGAAGATAAACAATATACTTTGGCTTTCAACACTTATCAAAATCTGATAAATATTTATGAAAAAAGTAATACATCTCTGCGTTTGCCCCATGAATACTATAGAATTGGAAACCTTTTACTCTCCATGCCTGATAGCAGCTCGCAAAGTATTGGTATATCACCTCAAAATAAATTTATAGAATCCTTGGCTTACCTAAATAAAGGGTTAAAAATGGCGCAAGAGCACAATGATAAGAGTACTCAAAAAGTCATTCAAATGGCCATATCAAAAAATTATGAAGCTCAAAAAAATTATGAAGAAGCTTATAGTGCCTTTCAAAAGTATATTATTTTGAAGGATAGCATTTCTGGTGATGAGGTGCAAAAAAGAATTGCGCGCAGCGAGATTCAATATGAGTTTGACAAGAAAGAACTAACACTCAAATATGAAAAACAGTTAGCGGAAGAACATTTATCCCATCAAATACTTCTCACTACACAGGAAAAACAAAAGCTTTTGCTCAACGAACAAGCACTCACACTTACCACACAAGAAAAAGACCTAGCTCATCTCGCTTATCTCAAAGAACAAGCTGAAAATGAAGAAAATGCACAACTATTGCTTTTGTCTAAAGAAAGAGAAAAAGGTAAAGAATTGGAGTTGTCATTAAAAGGCGTTGAACTCTCTAATCAAAAAAAACAAAACTTATTTTTAGGTATTTTTACTTTTTTGCTTTTGGGTGGCTTAGGTTCATTGATCTACTTTTATCAAATTCTACGAAAACAGAAGGATATCATCTCCCAACAAAACCAACTCAATGAACACACTATCTCTATTTTATCGCATGATATCAAAGAGCCTCTTTTGGGAGTGAAGCTTTTACTTAATAGACTTAATATTAATGATCCGTACCTTGCCCAAGCTTCTTTAAGTTTGGAAAACCAAATCAGCTCAGTCAATGGTGTACTTAATAATCTACTCAAAATGAAAAAAGTCGCACTTATGGGCAAAGAAATAAACACCAAAGCAAATGTGGAAGTTGTGGTATCTAATGTAGTGAAAGAATTACATCATACTATCCAATCCAAAAATTTAACTATTGAAAACCTTGTGCCGTCCGATTTTACTTTACCAATAGTTCCTGAAAAATTGCAAATCATTTGCCATAATCTCTTATCTAATGCCATTAAGTACAGTCATCCTCATCAATCTATAAAAATTTATCAAGAAGGAAATGGTTTTTGTATTCAAGACTTTGGAGTAGGTTTATCATCGGAATACTCAAAAAGCATAATGTCAGAGGTGAAATCATCAAATCCTGGTACTCACAATGAGAAAGGTATGGGTATGGGGCTTTTCCTTGTCGGCATGATGCTCAAAGGCGAACACATAAAAGTCATTTTTGAATCTCCTGAAGTCGGAGGAACGATAGCTAAAGTAATAGAAGGAAATATGTAAGGAGCGACACCTAGATGGTCTAAGTTTGTAACTGTGATGCTGTATTTCAAGAATTTATAATGAGTCAAATTACGAAAATAAACAAAGTAACTTCTCCCTTACAATATTATCATTCATGCACGGACATAAAATTATAAATCAGAATGCTTTACATTACATCACTTTTACTGTTGTAGGGTGGATGGATGTTTTTTCAAAGGAAGAGTATCGTAAAATCATAATAGATAGCCTCATTTATTGTCAGAAAGAAAAGGGATTGGTCATAAATGCTTTCGTAATCATGAGTAATAATATACATCTTATGTTTTATACCAAAGAACCATTCTTATTATCAGACTTTGTAAGAGATTTTAAAAAATTTACTTCAAAATCTATCATCGAATCTATCCAATCAAATACGAAAGAAAGTAGAAAGGTATGGATGCTAAAACTATTTGCATATTTTGCAAAGTGTAATAAGAACAATAAAACATATCAATTCTGGCAACAAGACAGCTATCCTATCGAACTTCAAAGCCCTAAATGGATAAATCAAAAGGTAGCTTACATTCATTTAAATCCTGTACGAAATGGATTAATCCTCAAAGCTGAAGATTACCTTTACAGCAGTGCTGGTACTTACATAGGCATGGAAGGTTTTGTTGAAATTGAACTGTTAGAATTGGATAATACTATTGGATATATAGACAGTTAATATTGAGTTGTAGAAAATGTTAAGCTTTAACCTAAATATCTAAAATGGGTTCCGTAGTGAAGGGCAAAGGTACAATAAAATAAGTACTTTTTGCCTGCGTAGGATCCGCAAAGCGAAAGAGCTATAGCCATCGCTATGGTGCATGAGCACCGTTAAGAAAAGGTACTAAATGTACCTTTTTAGGTGTGAACCGAAAGCTCCGTCTTGAGGCTTAGTTAAATCTTATTTTAATGTATAGTATTTGGAGATCGTAATAGATTACCATTTTAGATATTTAGGTTTAATACCGATCGCCGCAGTGCCGCTAAAGCTACACAAGTTTTGCAACTATGATGCATTTATACGCCAATAGGTAGAAACTACTATGTCAGGGATTTTTAAGTCAAAACCAGTCCAGCCAACGTACCCCCTTCTTCCATGTTTTTGAATTGGAGGCCCATTCGTG
>DAIPYV010000293.1:0-2725 GCA_036782555.1 Saprospiraceae bacterium | reverse complement strand
TTATGATTTTCTCAAAAACTTTGTAAACACTATTTCCCCTCTCAATGACTGAAGAATAAAGTTTTTATATCCACCGTTGACAATCCACATTTCTACGTTGTTGTCCTGACATATAAGGGCCGCATGTAGTTTAGTTATCATTCCACCCGTGCCCAGTGGAGATATTTTATCTTCGGCATAGGCGGTGATGTTATCTATATTCTCTACTTCTTTGATGAGCAAAGCATCTGGATTTGTCTGTGGATTGGCTGTATAAAGCCCATCTATGTCTGAGGCCAAGATGAGTATATCAGCACTCATTACCGATGCTACCAAAGCAGAAAGTTTATCATTGTCACCCAATATTATCTCTTCATTAGCTACGGTATCATTTTCATTGATGATAGGTACATAGCCGTGCTCCAATAGTTTATTTATAGTATGAATAGTGTTGGCTTTGCCCTTAGGGTTTTCAAAGTCCATGTAAGTTAATAGGCATTGTGCCACATGAAGCCCGAAACTCTCAAATATCGTATCATAAAGGGCCATCAATTTGGGTTGGCCAATAGCCGCTAAAGCTTGCTTGGAATCAGGATAAATAGTATGGCCACTTAAATCTATAAATTGCTTAGCGACAGCTATAGCGCCTGATGATACGACGATGATCTCATATTCATCTCTCAATTCAATTATTTGTCGGGCCAAATCCTCAATTTTGGCGTGAGATACCCTATGGCTCCCGGATGTAAGGGTTGAGCTACCTATCTTGATGACTATTCTTCTCTTCTTCATTGCTGTTTCAGTTATTTTCTGATGTGACCATTTCCTTTGATAAACCACTTATTAGTTACTAATTGTCCCATTCCTACAGGACCTCTAAAATGTAATTTTTGGGTAGATATTGCCATCTCTCCTCCAAAACCCACTTGACCACCATCTGTAAATCTTGTAGAGGCATTGTGATAAACTGCGGCACAATCCACGTTTGACATAAAGAAATGAGCATCAATTTCGTTTTGAGAAATGATACTTGCCGAATGCCCACCGGAGTAAGTATTGATAATATTTATGGCATCTTTAAGGTTCTTGACACGGGACATATGAATTTTTGCGGATAAAAACTCTTCATAGAGTACTTCGTCTCCAGATATCTCTCTGATATCGGACAATATTTCACCAAGGTTCTCATCACCTAATATATCGATATTCATATCCTTTAGTTTTTCAGCTAAGGGGGTCAAAAAATCTTTATTGAACAAGTTTTGATGTATGAGCACCTTGTCTGTGGCATTACACACAGAGAGCCTACTTTTTCCATTAAGCACGATATCAATGGCCATTTGGGTATCCGCATCTTCATGAATATAGACAAAGTTATTGCCTCTACCACTTACTATAACAGGAGCGGATGAATTTTTTCGGACAAAATCTATCAAAGTATCACCACCGCGGGGTATGATGAGGTCAATTTTTGACTTAGGATTAGATATGAGTTGCTGAGTCGCGGCTCTATCCAAATCCAAATAAGTCACCCAATCTATGGGCCACCCATATTCTGCAAGAGCTTGATGCCAAAGGTCAACTAAAACCCTATTGGTATTATGGGCCTCTTTCCCACCTTTTAATAATATACGATTTCCAGACTTGAAAGCCATAGCTGCTGCTTCGATGGTGACATCTGGCCTTGACTCGTAGATGATGAGTATAGTCCCAAAGGGAACACTCACATTCTCTATAATCAGGCCGTCATCTCGGACATACTGATATAATGTTTTCCCGTCAGGATGGGCCATTTTGGTGGTATCCATCAAGGATTGGGCCATATTTTTGACTTTTGATGTATCCAATTTCAATCTGTCCACCAGTGCTAAATCTTCGTTGCGAACATCGCTCAAATCTGTTTGATTGGCATCTAAAATACTATCACTTTCTTCAATAAGAATAAGAGCTAGACGATTTAAAACCTCATTTCTATTGTCATTCATGGCAGCCATCTTTTATAAAGGGGACAAATATCCTTATAATATTGTAAAGTTATAGTCATTATGGTAAAAAATATTTTTTTTGAAATAGGATTTTACTTTATCTTTACGTAGTTGAAATACAAAATTCCATTTAAAGGGGCTACAGGACTGAAATCTTATAGCGATTGTCAACACTTGATTTAAAAAAAAAGCATGGTCATAGAATAGTCCTAAAACTCAAGGGATGCTGCGCGCGATTTGCTGAGTCTGAAAATGTAACTTAGTGCAAAGCCAAACCGCCTTAATCAATCCCTTCAAAAGCTTATCAAACTATTGGAAAAAAGTGTATGCACTATGTACCTCATTTGGATTATTTTCATATTTTTTTTTGTAATGTAAAATGTAAGAGACCGACTACCTATATATATAATCAAAATGTGTATTTTGTTGAATAAAAGTTTTTTGTTATTCTAAAGTTATTTTATACTTGTACCATTGTAATAGTTGAATAAATTATAATTTTGAAACTTTAAAAACACTTATTTTACAAAAAAAAAATTAAATTATAAACAAAAACAGAAAGATTGAAAAAAGAAAATTAAGATTATTTCTATATAACTGTGGAAATAATACAACGGACACCCCAAAAAGATACTGAGGAGACTTAATCGTCCGGACGAGTTAAGTCTCTGACTTCGGCACTGATGACTATCAATACATACTATGACATGTATTGAATAACGAGAGAGCTAAATTAATTTAACCCTTAAACATTGTGATAG
>DAIPYV010000292.1:0-2780 GCA_036782555.1 Saprospiraceae bacterium | reverse complement strand
AAAAACCGTACTTTTCTATATTGACCCCATTCAAAGATGCTTTGGAGCCTTTTTTGAATCTTAATATTCATTCTGTAATTTATGACTTGATGTAATTAACCTACGTACGAATATCGACGGAAATCAATCAGTCAAACTTTCTTTTCCCCCATTCCCCAAAACATAACTCCACTTCGTGCGTTGTTCCCATCCTAAAACTCAAATTATGATTGGCTGGAGATTTAGTGATTATATAGACGACGGGTCGGAGAATGACCCATTCGAGAGGTTGCTAAAAATCTTTAAAGAACTTTTGGTACATACTTCTGGTGATGTATATGAAGCGATATCATGGCTCACGGAGTTGGACAAACAGTACAAACTCACAGATGAAAACTATGGAATAGGAGATTTTGTACAAGACCTTATGGATAAAGGTTACATCAGCCCATCGGGCAATGGTGGACAAGGACAAAATTTTAATCCCACATCAAAAATGGAATTGGCCCTTAGGAGGCAGGCGTTGGATGATATTTTTGACCAACTCAAAAAATCGAAAAAGGGTGATCATAAAACTGTAACTCTCGGACAAGGTGACGAACTCACAAGTGAAATTAGGCCCTATCAGTTTGGAGATAAATTGGACAATATTGCGGTATCCGAAACACTACGAAATGCTCAGATTAATCATGGGATTGATAACTTTATGTTGACAGAAGATGATTTGGCTATTCATGAGACTTTTTATCAAAGTCAAACAAGCACCGTACTCATGATAGATATCTCTCACTCCATGATTCTCTATGGTGAAGACCGCATCACGCCAGCCAAAAAAGTGGCTATGGCCTTAAGTGAACTTATCATCACAAGATTCCCTAAAGATACATTGGATATCATTGTTTTTGGAGACGATGCGTGGCAGATAGAAATCAAAGACTTACCTTATTTGCAAGTGGGACCCTACCACACCAATACGGTCGCTGGATTGGAGTTGGCCATGGACATATTGCGGAAGCGCAAGAACCCCAACAAACAAATCATGATGATCACGGATGGCAAACCGACGTGTATTAAAATAGGCAAAAAACATTATAAAAATAGTTTTGGTCTGGACAGAAAAATTTTAAATAGGACCTTAGCCTTAGCGGTTAATTGTAGAAAAAATCAGATTCCCATTACCACATTTATGATTGCACGCGATCCTTATTTGGTTAATTTTGTCGATCAGTTTACCAAAGCCAATAATGGTAAGGCTTTTTATTCATCTCTTGCCGGATTGGGAGAATTCATTTTTATGGATTACAAACAGAATAAAAGAAAAAAGAAGAGATAAACAAATTATCCTAACATACAAAACATTAAAAAATTAGCATGAACATAAAAGAAATAGTCACCCTTGGACAACTTAAAATATCGGGTTATCAACCCAAAAGTATCAAACAAGAGATGCGAGATAATCTTGTTCAAAAATTAAAGAAAAAAGAAAAAATATTTGAAGGTATTTTAGGATTCGAGGATACAGTCTTGCCAGATATGGAAAGGGCTATTCTTTCAGGTCACAACATTCTATTGTTGGGTCTGAGAGGTCAGGCCAAAACACGAATGGCTCGATTGATGACACACTTATTGGATGAATATATTCCTGTCGTAGAAGGTTCTGAGCTCAATGATGATCCTTTGCAGCCACTCTCAAGATTTGCTATAGACAAAATAGCCGATATGGGTGATGCCACTCCTGTATCTTGGATGCACCGAAGTGAAAGATATATTGAAAAATTAGCTACACCAGATGTGAGTATTGCGGACTTAATAGGTGATGTAGATCCTATCAAAGCAGCCAATATGAAATTGACTTATTCAGACGAGCGTGTGATTCATTTTGGGCTTATCCCTCGGTCTCATAGATGTATTTTTGTCATCAACGAGTTGCCAGATTTGCAGGCGCGTATTCAAGTTTCTCTTTTTAATATCCTACAAGAAGGTGACTTACAAATCAGGGGTTTTAAAGTAAGGTTGCCTTTAGATATTTCCTTTGTTTTTACGGCCAATCCTGAAGATTATACCAATAGAGGAAGCATCATCACACCGCTCAAAGACCGAATAGAAAGTCAGATTTTGACGCATTATCCACGAAGTATAGAGACGGCGATGCACATTACGGAACAAGAAGCCAAAATACCAGAGGTACAAAAATTAGCCATAAAAGTACCTTTTATTCATCGCAAACTGATAGAGATGATCAGCTTCAATGCGCGCACTAGCGAATATGTGGACGAAAAAAGTGGTGTCTCTGCTAGACTGAGTATATCTGCATTAGAAAATCTATACAGTACAGCCGAACGCCGTATGCTCATCAATGGGGAGGAAAGCACTACGACAAGAATCACTGATTTTTGGGGTGTGATACCTGCGATTACAGGTAAGGTGGAATTGGTCTATGAAGGCGAGCAAGAAGGCCCATACAATGTCGCCATGAACTTTATCTTCAAATCTGTCAAGGAGATGTTTTTAGAACATTTTCCTGATCCCAACCAAAAACTTAAACGCGATATCAGAGATGAATATGGTGTCATCAAAGCATGGTTTTCTGGTGGGAACTCAGTGGATATATTGAATGATGAGTCTGATAATAACTTTCACAATACACTCAAATCAGTGGCTGGAATTGACAAATTGGTTATCAACTACATGCCAACAGGTGAAGATTTTTATTCATTCATTGAGTTGGCCGTTTTTGGGCTTTCTGAAAGTGAAATCATAGGCAAAAACATCTTAGGAAACAGTCTTAATTTTTCGGATCC
>DAIPYV010000291.1:0-2796 GCA_036782555.1 Saprospiraceae bacterium | reverse complement strand
GCAGGAAACTAAGGGTATAAATGAAGATATGAATGGGGCCTATGTAGGCATTGGTGTAGAAAATTTTTTCTTTAATGACACAGTGCAAGTAAGCAAAGTACTCCCTAAAAGTCCAGCGGCTAAAGCAGGACTCAGACCTTTTGATAAATTAATTTCCATAAATAATGTGGCTGTAGCTGGACAAAAGATGGAGTACAACACAATAAAAGAGATGCTAAGTCAACGCGTGGGAGACAAGCTCGAAATAAAAATATTAAGACAAGGACAACTTAAGACCATAAATATCGTGGTCAATGAGATATCATTATCCACCATAAATGCTGAATATCTCGAAGAGCTACAAGCAGGCTATATTAAAATTAAAAAATTCGGCGCACACACCTATAAAGATTTCATGGAAGAAGTCGAAGTCCTCTTTGGCGATAAAAATGCACAACACCTTATCATGGATTTAAGAGATAATCCTGGTGGGTACTTACCAGAAGCCATCAACATATTGTGTCAAATATTTGAAGAAAAGGACAGGCTTCTTTTATATACTGAGGGAAGAAACAATAAAAAAAACGAATACAAAAGTACAGGTAAGAGGTTTTTTAATATCCAAAATGTCATAGTTCTCATAGATGAAAACTCGGCTTCAGCAAGTGAAATCATAGCTGGAGCCCTTCAGGATTGGGATAGAGCCATCATCATAGGTCGTAGATCTTATGGCAAAGGCATGGTACAGGAGCAATATCCACTCAACAATGGAGGAGCTATTCGGCTCACTGTTGCCAAATATTTTACACCATCAGGCCGATGTATCCAAAGAGACTTCAAAGACAGAGAGCTTTTTGAAAGAGAGGTAGATTCCCGTTACAGGAGTGGCGAGATGTTTACTATTGATAGTCTAAAAAAATCGTCAGAAGTTCCCTATCTCACAAAAATTCTTGGACGCCCTCTCTATGGCGAAGGTGGTATTACCCCAGATATTTTTATTCCCCTACCTTCTTTTTTAGATGATAATGAGTATTTTAGAATTAGATATCTTATTCCAGAATTCGTATATCATCAACTGACTATTCAAAACGACATACCTAAAGAATTTAAAGAGTTTAAACAATGGTCTATTCCTTTAGTTTATTTTGAGGATTTTGTTCATTATTGCGAAAATTATTATAAGGAAAAACTCAACTGGCCACAAATATCCAATTATAAAAACCTTTTTAAAGACGAAATAGCCCGACAATACCTTTCAGAAGATGATTATTGGAAATATATGCTTGCGGAAGATAAAACACTTTTAAAAGCCCTCGATGTCATTAAAAAAGGTATTAAACTTTCTGATTTGGATAATAACTCTACAAAATGATTCATGCATAGAAATTTTGGACTTATAGGCTATCCTTTAACTCATAGTTTTTCACCAGAATACTTTAATGATAAGTTCAATAAAGAAGGTATTGATGCCTATTATGGGCTTTATCCTTTAACAAATATAGATAAGTGGCCAAGCCTGATTGAAAAAAACTCATTTTCAGGTATAAATGTCACAATACCCTACAAAAAAACAATTATACCCTACTTGGACGCATTGGAGGAGAAAGCAAAAAAAATTGGTTCAGTTAATACCATTAGATTTGAAAACGGAAAAACTATTGGGTATAATACAGATGCTTATGGTTTTGAAAAATCCCTCTTGCAGCTTATTAATTCACATAGAAATGTGGAATTAGCCCTCGTATTAGGTAGTGGTGGCGCAGCGGCAGCCGTGACTTTTGTACTTAAATCATTAAATATTCCATTTCTTAGTGTCAGTAGATTCTCTACGTCTGGAGATGTGACATACGATAATCTTCCTGATGATTTTTTTAATAAAAAAGGTCTTATCATCAATACCACACCTCTGGGCATGCATCCCGATATAGAAAGTGCGCCTCAACTACCCTACTCTCTTTTGACAAAAAATATTTATATGTACGACCTCGTATATAATCCCAAAATGACTACCTTTCTTCAATTGGGTAAAAACCACGGCTGTACTATAAAAAATGGCCACGATATGCTGATATATCAAGCTGAAAAGGCCTGGGAAATTTGGAACAATTAGCAATAACTCATGTACAATTCTACTATTTCGGCTAAATAAAAAAAGCTATGTTCTTAATGAATCATTGACTTGCAATGCTATTTTAAAGTATGCATTAATTTTAAAATAAGGCAATAAGATGATAATAAATGAAAAAGTAAATTCCGTCCAAGAGGCGCCGTAAGGATTTTCTGATGACATGAAGGTAATGTTACATAGCTATGCTTATGTGAAATACTAGAAAACCCCAACTGACGCAAGTTTCAGTCTGGTTCAAGCCTGTTAAATGCAACTTGTGCCCTTTAATCTAGAGCCATCACTACTAAAAACATAACCTTTGAGACTCATAGGTCTTTCAAATATTTTATCTTTAGTGGCATAAGTTGCAAAATTGTACCAGCAAGAGGGCAAATCGACAAACAAACAAATTGAGAAAATTTGTATTTCACATTTGGCATTGCCTCCTGCTCTAAATAAATTTAGAGCCCCAGTAACGTAGCCAAATACAAAAAGTTATTTGTGGAGGAGGTTGTGGAAATTTTGAAGGAGCACGGAAAGTAGATTTGATTTCTGACCTGCCTACCGAACAAAGTGAAGGTAGGTTGCTAATTTGAAACAGGTGCCCAGCGGAGCTGGATTAAAAGTTGAGCGTGCCATGCTGAGCGCAAGCCGAAGCGCAGAGCAACGGAGCCGCGCTGTACTGAGCGCTAGTCGAAGTGAAACCACTT
>DAIPYV010000290.1:0-2827 GCA_036782555.1 Saprospiraceae bacterium | reverse complement strand
GAGTTTGATTTTAGCAAATCTAAATACGTGGACGGTGAAAAAATTGTAAAAACACAAAAAGGAATGCGACTAGGCGTAGGAGGTTATGCAGGTGTCAACTATAGAGAGAGACAATTATTGAGATACAATGACAATGGCATAAGAACCGAAGTCAACCAAAGAGGTAACTTCAATGTGACTAATTTTATGGCAGGAGTGAGCGGATATATTGGATATAGAGATATAAGTCTATACGCAAGATATGAATTAACACCACTTTTTGCCAATAATTCTGTAGATCTACATCCAGTATCCATTGGAGTGAGGTTTGACTGGAATTAATAACATTTATTGAATAAAAATATAAAAGGCAGCATAAGTTTTTATGTTGCCTTTTTTATTTCTAGAAATAGAGATCCTGAGCCAATCGGAAAGTATTCGCATGAGCTTCTATAATATCCTTAATCTGTGTTGAATAGCCACCGCCCATACTTACTACAACTGGGATTTTTGAAGTTTGAGCCATCTTCAATACTATTCTGTCGCGCTCTTTACAACCTTGTCGTGTCATGTTCAATCGACCCAATTTGTCTGTAGCTAAAACATCTACTCCAGCTAAATAAAACATAAAATCTGGCTCAAACGCATCTATTACTTTGGGTAAATGGTATTTCAGTAGATTGAGATATGTGTTATCATCACATCCATCCAATAATTCAATATCTAGATTGGACTTTTCTTTACGTGTAGGATAATTTCTAGCACCATGCATGGAGAATGTAAAAACCCTATCTTCATTTTCAAAAATTTTTGCAGTACCGTTGCCTTGATGTACGTCGAGATCAACTACCAAAATTTTTAAATAGGACCGTTGATTCAGCAAAATATTAGCGGCTATGGCAATATCGTTAAATAGACAAAAGCCTTCTCCCCTATCTGCAAATGAATGGTGCGTGCCGCCAGCAATATTCATAGAGATACCATATTGGGTGGCAAAATGAGTCGCCATATATGTTCCGTTAGCGATATGCTTACCTCTTTGCACCAATCTATCACTCATAGGGAATCCTATGCTTCGAATCTCCTTATTCGTGAGTTGTTGGAAATTAAGTTTATTAAGGTATTCTTGGGTATGCGTCAACAATATACCTTCATCGCCTAAAGGTGGCGGTTCAAAAAATGCTTCACTATTAACGGTACCTTCATAAAGCAATTGTTCAGGTATCAAATCATACTTGATCATAGGAAACCTATGACCTTCAGGCAGTTCATACTTGTAAATTTCAGACCAGGCTATTTTTAGCATGAAAATTATAGTTTTAGTTTTTCAAACGCAATAAATTCAACCATCCTAGTATCAACAAAAGACCTCCGATAGGTGTAACAGGGCCTAAGATATTCCAAATATCGCCTCCTATTAATGGCTTTATACTCAATATATATAATGAACCAGAAAAAAATATTATACCCAAGAAAACGAGTGTAAAACTTTGTTGAATAACTTTATTAGCAAATGAAAGATGAAAAAAACCTAATACCATCAGTAGTAATGCGTGGACAAAATGATACATAGAGGCTGTTTTGTAATTTTGTACTTGAACATCATTCATGTGCGGTGCCAACGCGTGCGCACCAAAAGCACCTATAATAACGGCTAAAGCGCCGATAAAAGCGGCAATTTTAATATATTTATAATCTTTCATTTTCAAATTTAATTGTAACATGAAAAAAACACAAAAATTTAGGAATGGTTTCTTTGTCCCTTATAAATCAATAGAAGAATAATGGATACCCAAAATATGACTCAATCGATATTAATAATTTATTAATTCTATCAAAAATAATTTTTCAATAAAAAACTATTCGTACTTTTGCGAATAATATTAATAAATATGCCTAATACTAGCTCCTTTACCGAAGAACAGGAAACTGTAGCCAAAATAGCTAATGCCTTGAGTCATCCTGTCAGAATTGCTATTTTACAACTATTATCTTCGCAGTCTTGCTGTTATCACGGTGATATGGCCGAAGAGTTACCTATCGCTAGAAGTACCTTATCTCAACACTTGACAGTACTTAAAGAAGCAGGACTCATCCAAGGTGATGTGCATCCACCTAAAGTAAAATATTGCATCCATCAAGAAAATTTCAATAAAGCTCGCAACGTTTTAGTAAGTTTTTTTAACAAAGAAAGGGATACCGTTTTTTCTAAAGATGGCCTGATCTTGTGTTCTTAAATCAATAAAATAAAAAGTCATGTCACACGAAATAAAACAAATCGCCTTTTTTGAAAAGTATCTCACTGTGTGGGTGGCTTTGTGTATTGTTGGAGGCATAATTTTAGGTAATTTTGCAGAATCGACCATGACGGCCTTGAGCCATATGGAAGTCTATAATGTCAATATACCCATCGCTATACTGATATGGTTGATGATATATCCGATGATGTTGCAGATAGATTTCAGCAGTATTAAAAATATTGGTAAAAGACCTAAAGGCATCATCTTAACTCTCATCATCAATTGGGTTATTAAACCCTTCACGATGGCCTTTTTTGCGTGGATATTTTTCGAAAAGCTCTACAGTGCTTACATCGATCCACAGTTGGCTGGTGAATATATTGCAGGGGCTATCATATTGGGAGCAGCACCCTGTACCGCTATGGTCTTTGTGTGGTCTTACCTCACCAATGGCGACCCTAATTATACATTGGTGCAAGTTTCAGTCAATGATTTGATTATTTTAGTGGCTTTTGTACCCATCGTAGGATTTCTTTTAGGTATTACCGATGTCATCATTCCATACAATACCTTGATCAGTAGTGTAGTCATTTTTGTAGTTATTCCCC
>DAIPYV010000289.1:0-2838 GCA_036782555.1 Saprospiraceae bacterium | reverse complement strand
GGTGGTGAGACACCTTCAGGCAGCGCTAAGATTTTCGAGTTCTGTGTGGTCACCGTTCTGTTGAACGGCTTAATGGATGAGTGTACTGATGTGATCGCTTCCCGTCAACCGTAGAGCAAGGAAGACTTCGCTTGACAAAATAGGGAAAGTTTTTTGTGAGCTTACTAAATCAGGATAATATATGCGGAAAGTTTCGGCTTATCCTCCTTTATTAAGATAGGTACACCGAGCCTTTCTCTTTAATAGAATTATTGGCACTACATTAAGACGAGCTTATGACATAAGCTACCAGACAAGAATCAGCTTATATACTTTTTTAATTTCATGACATGTCTCTGTGGAGATTCAGCTAGTAGTATGCCTAATCAGGATGACAGAACAAAGGTAGGAACGCTTTCAGACAATGATATAGTAAATTTGTGCTCTCAAGGTTGCTTGATTGTAGACAACTATTCCGAAAGAAACGTTCATCAATCTTGTTATGAATTACGAGCAAGTCAAATTTATTATGACATTGCCGATTCTCGGAAGAAATATAATCTGTTAAACAGCGATTATATTTTAATAAAACCGCGACAGCTAGTTGTGGTCATAACCATGGAAACAATATCCTTACCTCCCGATATCCTTGCAAGAATTCTTACCAAAGGAAAACTCTTTTCAATCGGTCTTTTGCCTGTCAATACATATGCTGATCCAGGATTTTACGGAAACTTAGGAATCGTCTTTTATAACTTGTCAAACAACTACTTAAAAATATTTCCTGGAGAATCTATCGCAAAGATGGAGTTTTCTCGACTCATGGTTCCAGTGAAAGAACCATACAGAGGACAGCATGGATATCAAACTAATATTTGGCCCATTCCTGAAGATATGATTTTGTCTTCTCAGGAAATTCTAAAAGATTCTAGAATAAAATCTCCATCAGAAGAAATCATGCTGTCATATGGTTCAAATATAGGCAAAGTGATTGATAGAGTTTTTCGCTTTGAGAGATATTTAATACTTGCAGTGCTATTTTACATTTTGCTTTCAATGCTGCTCATTTACGCAATGCAAGGTAATGATTGGATTACTCCAACAACAGGCATTATTCTGGGTGTAGTGTCAAATGTATTTACTAGCTTACTAGTTTATGTGGCCACAAATGTAGGTAGGAGATGAAATGGAAATCAAAGATTTGGTTCAAATTCAAAAGGAATTCGACTCTAAACATGGCTGGTCGCTAACTTCTAATAACCCAAAGGCAAAATTAGAAATAATAAATAAGGACTTAATAGGTCTTTTTGGCGAGATAGGAGAGTTTTCTAACATTATCAAAAAATTAAACATTGAAATGGAAAAGTCAGGAAACTCTCTGGAATCGAGCTTTTTTGACGCTCAAAATAGCTTGAATGAAGAAATTATTGACAGCTTTATCTACTTATTGAGAATAGCAACTCACTTAGAAGTAGATATAGAAGATGTTTACCTAAGGAAGCTAGCTATTAATAGAGAGAAATATAAGAAATATGAAAAATAGCAATAATTACACTTCTCCTTTTGAAGTGCGAGGCATGGTAATTCCGTCCAAGATATTTCTTGCTCCAATTAACACTGGGTTTGGAAGACTTGGAGAGCCAACGTCAGACCTTTTAACGTTTCATGCATTAAGATCAGGAAAAGGAATAGGGATAAGCTACGTTGGTAATGTAGCTATTGATCCAGCTTTTGTTACAAACGATAATACATTATTTTTCACAGAAGGTCTTAATGAATGGAAAAAGCTAGCAGGAAAAATTTACTCCAATGGTTCATTGCCAGGGATTCAAATAGCATGTCGAAATTCTAAGCTTAGACCTCCTAGACGATGGATAAATCAAGATGTTAACTCTTATATCCAGCTAATGCAGGATGAGCTATCTTCATATTCAAAGCCCCTTTTGGAAGAAATTGCTCAAAAATTTATTCAAAGCGCTATGAACGCCTATGAAGCTGGCTTTAAAGTAATACAAGTTCACGCCGCTCATGGGTATTTCCTATCTAATTTTTTGAATTTCAAATTGAATAGTCGAAAAGATTTTTATGGGACTGAGAATATTTTCATTCTCAAAAAAATAGTTGAAGGTATTCGTTCAAGTCTGCCAGATGTTATTTTGGATGTACGCATTTCAGTGCTAGATGGATTAGAGCCTAGAGAAACTGAAATTGCTCAAAAAGAGCAAATTATCCAGGATATTGCCAAATTAGATATCGACATATTAAGTATCTCCAATGGGATGTATGACATTGATAAGCAGTTAATTTATCCTCCAGTTGAGTGGGGGCATGGAGTTTTCATTAATCTTGTACTTCCGTTTGCCTTGAAATATCCTGATAAAATCTGGAATATTGCTGGGAACATATGGGATTTAAACTTATTACCGTCCAATCTTCCAGAAAATATATCTTTTTCTGTAGGTCGTTCGCTAATAGCTGACCCAGACTTCGTTATTAAGTCTGTTCAAGGTTTGCATGAATCTATTCAGGCTTGCACTAGAACTAATTTATGTCATTATTACTCAAGAGATCTGCCGAATATTGCTTGTCCTGTAGATAAGCATTTGAGCCAATTCGTGCAGGTCTAAGAGCGATCAAAAATTTTTGTGGTGTGATCGTTGGGTTGACGAAGGGGGCGTGTTGTAGACCTGTGGATGATAATTCTGAATGCCCTAAGCATTAAACAGCTTTAGCAACCCTGACCACAGGCCTAGAATATCACCTACGAAGGAAACCCAACACTCTCGTTATACTGTAAGACAGCCTCAGCCGTAGCAGCTCTAGCAAAAGCCCTATGTTAAGCCTGACCTATCCCCACAT
>DAIPYV010000288.1:0-2854 GCA_036782555.1 Saprospiraceae bacterium | reverse complement strand
GAGATAGTGCGCAATGCGCAGGGTGAAGCCATAGGTGTGTTTGAAGAGCGGGCGATGCAGATCATTTCAAAGGCCTATCAAAATTATTTAGATACATTGGATCAAGCCAAGTTGGATTCCATTTGGTATGCCGCTATTATATTAGCGGAGGACGAATGTTTAAAAAAAGGCATTACTTCATTTCAAGATGCGGGCAGCAAGTTTGATGAGTTGGATCGCTACGAAGGACTAGCCAAAGGAGGAAAATTGAGAGTGAGATTATGGGCCATGGTCAGACACAGTGCCGAAGAGATGAAAGATGTCCTTCAGAAGTATAGAAAAATCAATGTTGGTAATGGTTTTTACACTTGTAGAGCTATAAAATCAGAAATTGATGGTGCATTGGGTGCTTTTGGTGCTTGGCTATTAGAAGATTATAGTGACAAACCAGGCTTCAAGGGGCAAAATACCACTTCGGTTTATGAAGTCAAAGATATTGCTGATTTGGCTGTAGCCAATGATATGCAGTTTTGTGTGCATGCTATAGGAGATAGAGCCAATAGAGTTGTTTTGGATGTATTTGAAGGTGTCTTGAGCCAAAATTCTCAATTAGTAGATCATAGATGGCGTGTAGAACATGCACAACATTTAGATCCCGTGGATATACCTAGATTTGCAAAAAATAAAATTATAGCTTCTATGCAAGGTATTCATTGTACATCTGATGCACCCTTCGTCGTCAAGAGATTGGGTCAGGAGCGTGCTCAGTTGGGGGCTTACGCTTGGAGATCGCTATTGGATGCTGGTGTCATAGTAGCCAATGGCACAGATGCTCCTGTGGAAGATGTAGACCCTCTAAAGAGCTTTTATGCTTCTGTCACTCGCAAGCGAGAAGACACTGGTATGGCGTTTTTTACGGAGCAAAGCATGACCCGTCAAGAGGCCATCTATTCCTATACTTTGGGCAATGCCTTTGCTGCATTTGAAGACAATGAAAAAGGTTCCTTAAGTGTAGGTAAAGTGGCAGACATGGTACTTTTGTCCAAAAATCTTGTAAATTGTTCAGATGAAGAGATTTTGCAAACTAAAGTACTCATGACTATGGTCAATGGTCAAATTCAATTCAAAAATCTATAAAATTTTATTCGATGAAAGTCCATTTCTTTTTTTTTATCTCATGTATGGTCTTATCCATAAGTCTTTCAGCTCAAAGTTTTAAAAACCATCTCGCATGTGGGCATGATTTAGTACTCAATACGATGGAAGCTCAGTATCCTGGCTACAAGGATCAAGTTTTAAAAACATTTGAAAATGCCAAAAAGAGAAGTAGAAATGAAACAGGTCTGAGAAGAGAGCAACTTACCATACCTGTAGTCATTCACATAGTATGGAAAGAAGATGCCGAAAATATTTCTGATGAACTCATAGAAAAACAAGTAAGAGCACTCAACGAAGCCTTTAACCTCGAAAATGAAAATAAAGATGATATCCGCGATATATTTAAAGATAGACAAGCAGATGCCAATATATTTTTTGATCTCATAGAGATAAAAAGAAGAAAAACAACAGCCAATTTTGCGCTTTCGTTTACATTAGGACTGCCTGATGATGTCAAAAGAGCGCGTAATGGTAGTGCAGCTGTAGAGCCTGCTAATGTACTGAATATATGGATATGTAAAATACAACCTATCCCTTTCATTGGAGCACAGATTCTCGGTTTTGCATATCCTCCAGCTGGATTGGCCAATTGGCCTGCCGGTGCCAATGCGCCTTCTGAAGATTTGGATGGGGTAGTTTTAGACTTTAGGGCTGTAGGTCCTGACAATCCTAATGTCTTAGATATAGCTGGTGTCCCCTTTGATGCACAAGGTAGAACGATGGTACACGAGGTAGGTCACTATTTGGGGTTGAGACATATATGGGGTGATGGAAGTATTTTGGGAGGCAGTAGTTGCGGAGAGGATGATGGCGTAGATGACACACCCAATCAAGGAGAAAGTTCGGACTTCACTTGCGATCTTCAACAAAACACCTGTATGGATGCAGAAAATGACTTGCCAGATATGATAGAAAACTATATGGACTACAGCTCTGAAAGCTGCCAAAATACTTTTACCGAAGGACAAGTAGCTATCATGAGATCTGTCATTATGAATGAAAGACGTGGTCTCATATCCTCAGCAAAAAACCACTATTTGGCTCAATCAGTTAAAGTTTATCCCAATCCTACAATGGATATCTTATACATAGATGCGGGCTCAGAGTGGCAAAAAGTGGAAATTTTGAACCTACAAGGTAACGTTCAACAATCTTTGACTCACTATCAAGAATATATTGATGTAGCGCCCCTTACTCCAGGAACTTACTTGGTAAAAATTCAATATAAAGATTCAGCTTCTTGGAACAAATTTGTTAAAATGTAATGTGTAGAAGCTTTCAAGGTGATTTATCGTTTTTTTTTGAACGCATGAAAGTAAGTCGATTTTTTTGAATTTGCTGTATCCCACCCTCTATATAGATAGGTTTTAACTCGCTTACCCTTTGGAAACTGAATATTCTGATGTCTTTCAAAAATATCTCATATCATAAATTCTAAAAACAAAACCTACCCCAAAAAGTGTCATCCTCGCATTAAATCTAAAAATATGTCAAAAAAAACTTAAAAATTATTTGGGTTTTATTAACAATGTACATTATCTTGCCCTCGATATTATTTTTTTCTAACAAGATCAAACTATTAAAAAATGAAAATCCTCATGCTACCGACTTTCCCAAAAACGAGATATGCTATCAATGAGTACTCGTAATTATATACGGGTACTCTTTTTAAATAATCAATATGAATGTAAAAAATATATTTGTGTTATTAGTTTTA
>DAIPYV010000287.1:0-2920 GCA_036782555.1 Saprospiraceae bacterium | reverse complement strand
ATTAACAAGTGGCGACTTTACAGCTACTAAGAAAATGATCATCATCGAGTAAAATTAAGAAATTAGAATTTAATAAAGCGCTTACACACTTCGGTTGGTAAGCGCTTTATTTTTATAATCAGCTCAATATATTTTAGTTTTAAAAAAAATGGATCTTATAGAAAGCTTTGGGGTATTTAAACCCTAATTAGGCTTTAGCACATCGTAATACCTTCCCGCCTACCACCGCAGAAAGGGATTTTCTATTGCCTTATTCTGGTTAAAATTTATGAAATTATTTAAAATTGATACAATTACGGTAATCTAATTAACATCAGAGTTTTTTTTAACAAAATTAATATCATTTATCATATAAGTAAATTGTTATTTCAAAACTACTTTTCATTGATATTCTTTATCTTTGCGCAAAAAATAATTAAGCATGTTATATAGAATATTATTATTCATAGTAATTGTGAGTTCCGTGGTAAGTTGTTCAGGACTCAAAAAAGTAAAAAAATTTAATAAAGAAAAAGCTGTTTTAGGTCTAAAAAAAGAAGCTACTTCTGGCCCTTACTCAGTGTATGACTTATTTATATACCCCAATGGATACGCCGTTTATGAAGGGTTTGTAAATGTGGAAAAGTATGGACTATATGCAAAAAAAATGACTAAACAAGAAATAAAAACTCTAATTGAGGAATTTGATAAAAGTGATTTTTTTAGTTTCAAAGATCAGTATTCAATACCATCACCTGATTTACCAGTTATTACATTGATTTACAATAAAGAAAAAGGAAGAAATAAAAAAGTAGTGGGTAGTATTGATAGGCCTAGGAAATTAACTGAATTACAAGTAATCTTAGAACAAATAGCAAAATCTGAGGATATGATAAAGATTGAGGAGTATGAAATGCTAAGAAAATCTCAAGAGGTAGAAGAAGAAAAGATTGTAGAACCAGAATACAAAATATCAAGCGAAATAATAATAGAAACCTCATCAAGTATATTTATGGCCCAATGGATCAAAAAATATACTGAATACGATGTGAGGTTGGTAACAAAAATATCTGATGAATTGAATCTTTGGGTCATATCTTACAATACGAGTGCAATAAGTCCAAATGATATGTTAAACTTGCTCAACGCTGATGCAGATATCAAAAAAGCGGAGTTTAACAAAAGAATTAGTTCACGTAATAAATAAAAAATCATATGGCTGATATTTTAATTAAAAATACGCTTGTAATAAATAGGGGAGAGAGACAAACCAAAGATGTCTGGATAAAAGATGACAGAATTCATAAAATTGATAACCAAATTGCACCTTCTTCAAATTGTAAAGAAATAGATGGTGAAGGTATGTGGCTTATACCAGGTATCATTGACGATCAAGTTCATTTTAGAGAACCTGGATTGACACATAAAGCTGATATAGCATCTGAGTCTCGTGCTGCCATTGCTGGAGGTGTTACTTCATTTATGGAGATGCCCAATACTGTTCCTGGTGCTTTGACACAAAAACTCTTGCAAGATAAATATGATATTGCACAAAAAACCTCCTATGCCAATTATTCCTTTTTTATGGGAGTCTCCAATGATAATTATGATGAAGTGATGAATACATCTACATCAGATGTATGTGGCCTCAAAATATTTATGGGGTCAAGTACTGGGAATATGCTGGTGGATAATGAAAAAATACTAGATCGAGTTTTTGAAAATGCTCCTATGCTTATAGCTACTCACTGCGAGGACGAACAGACTATTAGGGACAATATGGAAAGATTCAAGTCACTTTATGGCGATAATATCACACCTGAAATGCACCCGCAAATTAGAAATACCCATGGTTGTTATTTATCATCATTAAAAGCGATTGAATTAGCTACAAAGCATAATACGAGATTGCATATATTGCATATCTCTACAGCTGAAGAGGTGGCCCTCTTTAGAAATGATATACCTTTAAAAGATAAAAGGATTACCGCTGAAATATGTGTACACCACTTGTACTTTGATGCAGACCAGTACAATATCTTAGGAAATTTAATTAAATGCAATCCCGCTATAAAGTATAAGGAAGATAAAGCTGCATTATGGCAAGCTCTAATGGACGATAGATTTGATATCATTGCCACAGATCATGCGCCTCACACTAGAGAAGAAAAAGCCAATCCATATCTTACAGCACCTTCAGGCTTACCATTAGTTCAGCATAGCTTGACCTTGATGCTTGACTTCTATCACAAAGGTATGATCACA
This sequence comes from Saprospiraceae bacterium, assembly GCA_036782555.1. GTDB lineage: Bacteria > Bacteroidota > Bacteroidia > Chitinophagales > Saprospiraceae > OLB9. The sequence goes on along the minus strand of DAIPYV010000287.1, from coordinate 676 downwards.
CCTGAGCGTATAGTCGAAAAAATGTGCCACGCCCCGGCCGAATGTTTTCAACTGATCGAACGCGGATATCTTGAAGAAGGTTATAAAGCTGATTTGGTATTGGTAAGACCTGATGCACTTATAACTGTCTCAAAAAACAATATACTTTATAAATGTGGATGGTCACCATTAGAAGGAAAAACTTTCAAAGGAAGTGTACATAAAACCTATATCAATGGGGTAGAAGTATATAATGATAACGGTTATTTTCTACAAGGCAAAGGTGAAAGATTAAAGTTTGATAGAAATAATTAAAAAAATATTTTTAAAAACTATTTGTAGGAATTTAAAAAATATGTACCTTTGCGTCGCTTTTGAAAAAATGGTTCCGTAGCTCAGCTGGATAGAGCAACAGATTTCTAATCTGTGGGTCACAGGTTCGAATCCTGTCGGGATCACCTTAAACCCTGTTAATCCTTTGATTTTCAGGGTTTTTTATTTTGTATTAATCACCTGCACATGTAATGAACAGGTTTTTAACACACCATAAATTTAAAAATATTATTTCAATCCTCCTTTTTTTCTAGTTATTTTATTTATTAATGTTGCAGCACATTAACTGGTGACAATATAATAGAACTATTAACCCATATTGCAGCTATGCAGAGCTGAGCTTATGTAATAGTTGAAAAGATAA
>DAIPYV010000286.1:0-2921 GCA_036782555.1 Saprospiraceae bacterium | reverse complement strand
ACGAACAGCATCATTGTCAATAAGAATATTTGGAAAAAGTGTTTCATTTGTTTATCTCTTGTTATGTTATATCAATAATTGTTCCACCATGTACGTACTTTATGGTCTAAATTTCCATCTTCTACCTCTTTTTAATTAGTTGGATGGTAAGTCCACGTGGTTTATGGGCGTAGAATTTACCTAACGCCTAGCTTAAAGCCAAAAGAGCTAAAAAGCACCATATCATTTATTGTATCTGAACAAACTTCTAAACCAATATCAATAATTAAATGTTTTGAGTTACGAATGACTTCAATTTATTAATACCTATGTACGATGTCCATGATAAATAGTTTAAAGAGCGATTGCAAGACAAGCAGAATGCTGCTGATTTTTTTTGATGTAGCCATTCCGATGAATTATCTACAAAGGATAAAATTGGATACATTGCAATTGACTTCTGCAACCTTTATAACTTAAATAGTGTCTCCGTTTATAAGCATTACGATATTTTGTGCAATTCGGCAAATAAACACTGAAATGTTATTTACAGATTTCTGCGAGTTAGTGAAAATAATCTTAATGCGATTAGCCTATAGTGAAAAATGCAATCGATGGACGAAATAAATAATTTATTGAATATCAATTTTTTATCAGAAAGTATAAAAATTTAAATATATGATATTCAATCATTTAGAACAACTCCGAAACTTTAGTTATGAAGATCCCTATGTGGAGTTTCAAATGGCCAGCTACATTGTCGGAAACTATCAGCAACAGGTGAATGAGAAAAATGGCTTCAGAGTTGTGGTACCTATTCTCTTTTGCCATCATAGTAAGCGGTTTCAATACTGTAATATGGAGTCAAACCAAGTGTAAAGTCTTGATTTTGCAGTTGTTTTGCTTCGGAATAGATTTTCAACTGCATTTTTTGGGTTAAAAGATAATGATAAAATCATTGAGCTCATAAATAATAATATTGACAAACCTATAAACAAACAGTTTATGACATTGTACGAATTAGCCATAGTAAAAGGAGAGAAAATAGGCATCCAGAAACAGAAAATTGAAGTCGTCCGAAAATCTCATGATAATGTACTATCCATTCCTTTAATTTCCAATATTACTAACCTATCCGAAGAAGAAGTGGTACAGATACTAAAAGAACATAGAAAAATGTGATGACATACTACATAATGTTATGTTTTATATCAAATGGCATGCATCTCGGACTTGAGAGCATTTTCCAGGCAGCACCCTACTAGCTACAGGCTTTGGAAATATTACAACCCCTAGCTTATGACCAATAAGCTCACCGTAAAAATCAAAAGCTATTCTTTAAAAATACCTTTAGAACTTAAGCATCGACAATGACGCTACTCATGAGATTTTAATGTAAAAATGTCATTGTGCACCCGCTCTCTGGTCTGACATAAGGTATCATAGGCTGACCCAATGAGCGGTGAGCCTATGATCCCAATTTGTACAGAGTGCCTTACTGTGACGCTCATATAAGGCGAGATACCTGCCCGTCGCAAAACTTTAGTTGGTGGGAGTTGACTTATGCATATTCTGTGTTAATTAGGCTATACAAATTATAATTTTTCTTCATGTTTTTTTACCTTTGCGGTAAATATACTATATGAGTGATAACAATTTTTCGGAATTTACGGATTTAAAATCATTAGGAGAGTTTGGATTAATAGACCACTTGGCTCAAGATAACGTTACGAGACAGCCCAGTACCCTAAAATCTATTGGTGATGATGCAGCTGTGTTAAATAATGATGACGAAGTCACTCTTGTTTCTACAGACATGCTCGTGGAGGGTATTCATTTTGATTTGATGTACACGCCTCTAAAGCATCTGGGATATAAATCGGTGGTGGTTAATCTTTCAGATATTTTTGCTATGAATGCTCAACCTCGTCAGATTACAGTATCGGTGGCTCTTTCCAGTAAATACTCATTGGAAGCGGTCAAGGAGCTGTATGAGGGCATTTATACGGCTTGCAGAGTTTATAATGTAGACTTAGTAGGAGGAGATACTACATCTTCACCTAAAGGTATGATAATCAGTATTACTGCAATTGGTCAAGCCAAAAAGGACAAAGTGGTCTATAGAAGTGGGGCCTCTAAGGGGGATATTTTGTGTGTGACGGGAGATTTAGGTGCAGCATATCTCGGACTACAGATTTTGGAAAGAGAAAAACAAGTCTATCTGGCACACCCAGGAGTTCAACCCGATTTAGAAAAAAGCCAATATCTTTTAGAGCGCCAACTAAAACCTGAAGCGCAAGCGGGTGCGATAGCTTATTTTGAAAAAATGAATATAATTCCTACCTCTATGATAGATATATCTGACGGACTAGCCAGTGAAATATTGCATCTCTGTACTGCTTCGGGCACAGGGGCATTTATCGAAGAAGGAAAGGTACCTTTACATCCAGATACAGAGCATACAGCCATAAATTTTAGATTAGACCCAATTACTTGTGCTTTGCATGGAGGAGAGGACTACGAACTTCTGTTTACAGTCAAAGAAGCCGATTTAGATAAAATACGATATATGCCAGAAGTTTTTATCATTGGCGAGATGACAGATAAGGCTGATGGTGTCAAATTGCATACGACAGGTGGAAATATTCATAATATTACTGCCCAAGGGTGGAATCATTTTAAAACACCATAGATAATTTTTGATAAAAATATAGTACTAATATAATAAAATGCAAGAAGTAGGATACTCTTATCTAGACGAACTGAATGATATACAAAGACAAGCGGCATCTTGTATTTATGGCCCTGTAATGGTCATAGCTGGTCCGGGCTCTGGCAAAACGAGGGTATTGACTTATAGAATAGCCCACATGATACATTGTGGTACTCCACCAGGACAAATATTGGCCTTGACGTTTACAAATAAAGCGGCCAGAGAGATG
>DAIPYV010000285.1:0-2935 GCA_036782555.1 Saprospiraceae bacterium | reverse complement strand
ATGATAGATTCTGATGCTGGGTTGAGATACACCCTTACATCCCATGGCTGTACTGTCTCTACCCATTCTGTAGCAGATGATGTGGTATCTATGGGCAGGATGTCGCCCTCTTCGTTGATTTTGAGGAGCCAGGTGGTTTGTCTGAGATTTTCATGACCAACTATTAAGTAATTATCATCTTGCGTTGGGATGATGTTATAAGCATGATTGGAGACACCCCATGTGGTGTCATTGTAATAATAAGTCTTATGCCACAGGCGCTCACCATCGGCAGTAAAGCGGGTGATGCGGCCGGCAGTATAGACTGTTGAGTCGTTTTTTATGAAGTCGTTGGACATCCAGAGGTATTCATTGTGAGTGTCTGTTGGAATGATTTTAGTATCAGCCCATATATTTAATTTATAGGGTTCATCCCATGCTGTGACCCAATCTATTTTTTTAGTCTCAATATTCATGCGACCCACGACCATGCGGAGGTCCCTGTTGTTGATGGATGTAAACGACGAAAATAGAAACTCATGCACGGATATGGGGAGGACATCTATGATAAAGGCATAGGACACAAGACTCGGAAAGGTATATTCCCAAATTATGTCTCCCTCTAATGATAGGTGGTAGAGCCTGAGATTGCCATTGGCAGCATCATTGCCTACAAGTTCGCAAAAAAGTAAGATACCTTGTTTATGCCGTAATATCTTATTGCATATTAATCTCTCCAATTTTTTATTATAGTGGATATATTGGTATTGACCTGTATATACATTAATTTTAATCAGAATATGTTCACTTCTCAATGTTGATGTTGCCTCCTCATCAAAAGCATGACTACATGCTACATAGTAAAAAGAATCTATATGTATAAAGTCTTTTAGACTAAAAGCATATTTATTAGAAACAGGTGTGGGTATGATTGCTATTTTTTCAAAAGAAAAAGTGTGAATATTAAATTTTATAATTTGAATGGTTGAGTTTTCGAATCTTGTCATAATGGGAAAAACAATATTTTTGCCATCAAAATCGGATTTTCTATTATGAGCTATGTCAAACTGCACTCCTAATTCTTTATAAAAAAAAGTGATCTCTCAACTGTCCAGTTACCTTATCAATCTTGGTGAATGCAAAACCTCCTTCTATCCTATTAAATGTATCCACTGCGTGGCCGAAAGTGATATAAAAGGAATCAGTTTCAAATACCTGAGAGCCAGTATATCTGGCCAATTCTGTCTCTACTAAAAGATTCCATTCTTTATTTTGACTATATGTCGTCGAAAGGGTAAAGGCCAGCACTAAAAGATATATTATTATATGTTTCATTATGTTGCATGTGTAAAAAAGGAGCAAGAGAAAAATTTCCTCCCTTGCTCCTTGATATTAAAAATTACTGAATTTTAATAAATCGCTTTTGAATAGTATTTTCCTTCTGTCCTTGAATCTGAAGTGTATAAACACCTGCATTCAAATCAGACATATCCATGGTAAATAACGGCACTGAAGTGACAAAACTTTTGAGCACTTGACCCTCAACACTCACTATGGAGACACTGTATTCCTGACCCGGATGGTTGTCCTTTATGGCCACATTGAGGTAGTCTGATGTAGGGTTGGGATAGATGTCCACTTGGCTTTCCAGAATGTCTTGTGTATTAGATGGCGTACTAAATACCAAAGCCTCATAGACCCATCTATTAGGGACGGAAATATCGTCACTAGGTCCTTGAGTATAGTATAGAGCCAAATCTGTGGCTAAACCATGATCGTACTGGTGTAGGCATGTCATATTTTACCATTGTCTTTCAATATCTTCTCTATTTCGTATTCGCTCAAACTTGTAATTGTGGCTATAAATGAAATGGGTTGTTGGCTATCAAAAAGTTTAATTACTATATCAATCCTTTCTTCATGCTTCCCTTCAATTTTTCCTTCTTCTCTTCCTTCTTCTCTTCCTTCCAATAAACCTTCTTCTCTTGCATCTGCAATAAGTGTTCTTTCAGTACTTATAGCATCCCAATATTTGTCATATGTTTCTAATTCGGCTTTGGTGTAGCCACTTTCTTTTGTAAGCTCTAAGGCTTCTGCAAGTTCAGGTATGGAATTGAACTCTTCCAATAATTTTTCGTCAATCATTTCAGTACCATTTTTTATTTCAGAAAGATAACGCAGCCAGAGCACTTTAAGTTTCTTGAGCTCATAAGTGTGTGTGTTAAATTTTGGTAACTCCACAAAGATGAGTTGTAAGCCTTCAATTGTTTTTGAACTATTCTCTGTGTGTACCAACTTGTAATGATGGTAAAACTGAGGGCTGTCGTGTTCAAAAATTTGATTGATAAGACTCAAAGCATAGACAGGTTGGATTCCTTTGTATTCTATGCCTTTGTCCAGTTGTCTTACGTAAGCTTTACTCGCATTGAAAAGTACTCTACTTTTGAAACTGTCTGTCCACAACATCTGCATCTCGACAATAAACTGCCTACCCTGATTGTCTTGACAGCGAACATCTACTATGGAGTTTTTTATGATAGGAATTTCGGGTACTAATTCAGGAGGAAGATACTCTATGTGCTTGATGTATTGACCTTCGTCCAAAGGCAATAGAGCATTGAGGAAACTTTTCAAGATGTTGACATGTTCCCCAAACACTTTTTTAAAGACTAAGTCATTTTTCGGATCTAAGTATCTCATAATATGAGCTATTAATAGGACACAGAACAAATTTTTGAATACTTTTGTTTTTTGAGTTGGGTTCGCTCTGCTTGTAACCTAAAATTTTTGACTTCAACCATGTATCATATATCTTCCCTAACGCACCACCACCTGCCTTATATGGCCAATTTTCTTGCCATTTTGGAGCATGAGTAGGGTATATGTACCGCTCGGTACACCGCTGATATCCCATACGGTATTATGGTGAGCGTGTGGCATATTTATGGATTGCACC
>DAIPYV010000284.1:0-3061 GCA_036782555.1 Saprospiraceae bacterium | reverse complement strand
GGTAGATGAGGGTATCTCTATTAATTTCAATTGGCTGATCTAAGATAGACAAGACAGGTTAGTCAATTATAACATAAGAAAATTTTTACGCATAACATTCCTAAAAAAATTAAACATTATTATATTTTTTTAAGTTATTGTTTATATTTGTTAACATTATCAATTGTCATGAAAATAGTAAAAGGAGGTAAATCAAACAACGAATCACAAATTTATTGGGATGCCATACAAGAATTGGCAAAAGAAATGAAATTATTAGATGTTAAAAATCAGTATGATAGGCATTTAATGCAGTTTTTATGGAACGTAAGTACATTCAAAATATTGGGTGCTCCTATGTTTAATGAATTAATGGATAGTATAAAAGAACTTGTGGATGTTAAATCTTATCATAAAGAACTTGATAAATTTAGTGATTTAAGATATAAAAAATTTGGTCATTTAGATAGCTTTATACGAACTATACAAGAGAGTGATTCGTCTAATCCAAAGCTCGATTTATTTAATTTGGACAATACAGAAGGTCATGAAGTGATGAATCTTTTAGACGAATTTATAAAAGGTTTTAATCAGACTGTTATAGAGAATGCAAGTGACATAAAGTGGGTAGGTTTTGAAAGTAGCGAGTATGACGAATCTTATGATGACTTTGACGTTGATATGGGTTTGAATGAATTTTATGATGATTCAGATGAATTGGGTATTGTAGATAGAGATGCTTATATATTGACATTAAAAGAAGAATATAAGGATTTTAATCTAGGTCCATATGTCGTTTTATTGGATCCAGGGCAAACCGCTAAAGAAATAGACAAAGTCATTAAAGATACCTTTGGTGATATAGAGGCTATGATAGCTGACCAAAACTTTGAAGATGTGGTGACTTCGTACAAAGACCTAAAGAAATATTTCAATTTTATTAAGGCTGCTGAGACTATGGATTTAGTAGACGAACCATTGACTAAGTTTTAGAACAAACCCAATGGAGATAAGCTGTTCCCTATAGCTGTAAAAACGCTATCAAAACATTAAGGTGATACACACTAGAGGATTCCAAATAAGGCTAAATGAAGGCGATATATATATATATGCATAAGTGTGTATATTGAGAGTGCCCGGAGCGGGACTTGAACCCGCACGTCCTTGCGAACACATGCCCCTCAAACATGCCTGTCTACCAGTTTCAGCACCCGGGCGGTAGAATGCGAGCGCAAAAGTAATACTTTTTTATAAATTTATATCTTTTACAATAAAAATGATTCTAAATCTTTTTTAATCTGTCTAGTATTTTATTTATCAGTTCTTTTCCTTCTGGAGAAAACTTACTGTAGTCCCCTTTTGAGTAAGCCATTAAAGCCAACATAAAATTATCAGCCATAATTTCCTCGGGATGGATGATGTACTGAGTATTATCTTTTATTTGGCTAAAAAAACTCTCCATGGCTGCAGGTGGAATAGTTGTTTTTCCCATTTCATTAGTTATAGCTAAATATTTGTCCTGCATTTCCAATAATTCATACATATCGAAAGTAAGATAGTCAAAAAATGATTTATGCGATGCTCTATAACTATCAAATTTACTGGATATTAAAGGAATAGCCTTGTAAGATTGGCCTTCATGATTCAAATTTATAGTATATTGGTAGCTGACAGCATCAGGATTCGTAAGTTTGCGCTCAGCCAAAAAACTATTGAGCTCTACTGGTTTTTCTGTCAATTCAAATCCTATAAGCTTATATAAATCATGTCGCAATTCAGGATTGTATCGAGATATAATGTGGAAGACCTCATGTACTAAAATTGGAAAATGGATCTCTGTCGAAAATTTTTTAAAGATATTTTCGGGCATAAAAATATTATGTCCTTTGGTATAATAGACATCATTACCATAGTGATGGGTTTTGATTTTTATCAATCTCAATGGGGCAGGGAATAAGCGTGGATTTATAGTGTCACACAGCTTTTTGACTTCTTGTACCATTTTATAAAGTTGAATATTTTCTTCTATAGTCCAATTGGAAACTTCGCGACTCAAAAATCCCTTAAATTCAGATAGTGAAACTTCTTGATTCAGGGCTTTTAATTGTATTTGACGTTCTAAGGGTGTTACTTCATTAAAAAAACCTTCCACATCTTCACTCAGAATAAGTCGCGAAGCTTCTGCACTGTCTGGAAACATTACAATGTCAGGCCTATTTACGTCTAACTTAGGTTTTTTGATAGACTGGCAGGATAGGAATAATATAGTGACAAAGGATAAAAATAAGATGCTTTTTAATGACTTATTTAAATTCATATTCTAGGTGGTTAAAATAAATTTTTTATGTTTTTACAACACTTCACAACAAATATAAGTTTAACAAAAACCTAATTCAATATTTAAAACCAAATTATTTAATAAATGTATGGAATTTATAAGCGTCTTTGATGTTTTTAAAATAGGCGTGGGGCCGTCTTCCTCACATACTTTAGGTCCTTGGAAGGCCGCATTAAAATTTAGAGAAAAGTTATCAGGTCAAGCTATATTTGAGAGCTTATCGAGGATAGAGGTTCAGTTATATGGTTCATTGTCATTGACGGGTCGAGGACATGCTACGGACCTTGCTGTGATATTGGGATTATGTGGATACGATCCTGTGACCATAGAAACAGAAAAAATTGACCACATCATTGATGAAATTAGAAGTAGAAAGGAAATAAATTGTGGTGGTAAGCTGGTTTCCTTTTCTCCAGATAGTGACATAGTCTTTAAAGAGGATTTTTTACCATATCATGCCAATGGGTTGATATTTATTGCTGATTTTTTAGATGGCAGTACATATAGCGAAACCTTTTATTCTGTAGGTGGCGGATTTATCATTCGTGAGGGCGAGTCCATGGAAAAATATGAGGATACACTTAAAAGGCCTTTTCCAATCTCAAAAAGCACAGAGCTTATAAAATATTGTAATGAACATCAACTCTCTATCTCAGAAATAGTCAGAGCTAATGAGCTCATGGAGTTTACAAATGAAGAGATTAAAGAAAAACTTCTTAACATATGGGATGTCATGTTGGAAAG
>DAIPYV010000283.1:1364-3079 GCA_036782555.1 Saprospiraceae bacterium | reverse complement strand
ATAGTACAATTTGAGTGTGCGATAATTGGACTATTTTGAAAGCATCATCGGTATAATAAGGACATTGCCATTTTTAACTTTAATTGAATTTAGAAGTATTCTGTCGTCAACTTAACAAAGTAGAATTAAAAGCTCTAGTGCTCCGTCTAAATAATTTTTTAAATTAAGTTGTGAGTTATTTTTGGATAGATCAAGGCAAAAAATGTAGCTGAACTGGGTAGTTCAGCGAGGCTTTTTAACGAAGAGATATTCAAAAAGAGCCACAAATTATTTAATTTTTTAATTAGACGGAGCACTAGTGTACAGTTCCCAAATTGACTTGTCGAGCTATAACTACTGGAGTAACTTAATCAACCTACCTAAAGCTACATTCGCGGCATATTCTATATTCTTTAATCTATCTTTGGTAGCGCTAATTTTAAATGTTTGTGTTTCTTCATCTTTTTTGGCTAAACCAAACCAAATAGTACCCACAGGTTTTTCAGGTGTACCGCCATCAGGTCCCGCAACACCTGATATACTGATACCCACATCAGCGTTATTAAGTTTCAAAACACCTTCTGCCATTTCTTTTACTGTTTCACTACTTACTGCTCCAAACTGTTGAAGTGTCTCAGTCTTAACGCCTAAAACCTTCATTTTCATATCATTACTATAGCTTACTACCCCACCCGAATAATAATTTGAAGCCCCAGGGACAGAGGTGATTTTATGTCCTAACAATCCACCTGTACAACTTTCAGCCGTTGCCAAAGTAAACCCACGCTCGGTAAATAAACGTTTTACACATTCTTCTGGCTTCTCATCGTCAAATCCATATACGTATTGAGCTATTTTTTCTGATATTTGTTCGGCTACTAAATTCACTCTTGATATCACACTTACATCTCCCTTACCAGTGACGCGCACACGTACAAAACCTAAGCTAGGTAAATATGCTATAGAGATACCTTCAGGCAAATCCTCAGTTACCTCATTTATCATATCGGCCAAAAATGTTTCTCCTTGTCCAAATGTCATAATTGTTTTATGAAAAATAGTGTAGTTATCTTTTGTCTTTTCGAAAACCAAGGGTGCGATATGTTTGGTAAATATATACTTCATCTCGTGAGGTACTCCAGGCATCGAGACTAGTATGCTTCTTCCTTTTATAAATAGCATGCCAGGAGCTGTACCCATATCATTTGTAAGGATTTCAGCATTATCTGGCATATTGCACTGTTCGAGGTGAGAAGGAGCAAGTGATCTGTTGAATCTAGCAAAAATTGCTTCCAATCTTTTATGTGTGTCTTCGTGAAAACTCATCGATACTCCAAAATATTCGGCTATGCTCTTCTTTGTGATGTCATCTTTTGTTGGTCCGAGCCCGCCTGTCATCAATATCAGTTCAGCTTGAGAAAAAGCTCTTTCTAACGCTTCTTTGATTGCATCTCCATTATCACTTATCGATAATATTTCAATGACATCCACTCCGAGTTTATTGAGTTCTACACCCATCCATGCAGAGTTGGTATCGATTATTTGTCCAATAAGTATTTCATCACCGACTGTGATAATGGTACATTTCATACATTTTATTTTAATCCGATTTTATTGATTTTTGAGGTGCTCTTAAATTTTGCTTTGAGTTATGTAACATAAATAGTAACCTCTAAGCAATTAAAAAATATGGAAAAATAGATGGTATTATTCATACAGCTGGAGTAGAACCTCTT
>DAIPYV010000283.1:0-1354 GCA_036782555.1 Saprospiraceae bacterium | reverse complement strand
AAAAAAGTTTATTTTTTTTCACAAGACCACCTGTAATTAGAAATCGGATAAGTCTTCGCTCGATGAGAAAAATGCCACCACTCTGTCCTAATTCCAGCAAAACCATATTGTTCCATTTTTGCACGTAAAAATTTTCTATTCGCTAAGACTTCCTTTGGTAGTTTTGTGTAATCATAGTGGGCCTGCTTGCCAAAAAAATCAAATTCTGTCCCCATATCCAATTCTCTATTGAGTGAATCAACAATGGTAATATCAATAGCTACTCCTCTGTTATGCATACTGCCCTTAGATGGATGTGCAACATAATTGATATCTGGCATGATATCCCATAGTCTTTGCTGAAAATCCTTAGGTCGATAACAATCATTTTAAGCGATAGTTATATTTTCTTACCAATTCCTCATTTAATAAAACCAATGCGCGGGCAGCTTCTTTACGCATGAGACATCGACTGCAATCATAAATCTTCTTTTTCATAAAGTTGTTATTCGATGCATATCTAATATCGATAACAAACCCTTGATCTTTTGTGAGTTCCACCCATTCTGAGGATAGAGGCTCTTTTTCAAAATCTTTATTTATGTCTTGCCTTAATATAGTTGATGTGTCTTTGACAGATGTCAGGTTCTGTAAGGCTTTTTGGCTATCTAATTTGCATGATTGTAAAAAAAAGAAAGTCGAAATACAAAACAATATTATTTCGAGGTAAGAAGCTTTATTCATGGAAAGCAATATTTTTAATGTTTAACGTAAATAACTCTGCAATATTAGATATTTTTGTTGGACAAGCAGAATGTTTATGGAAGAATGTATCATCAGACACGCAAAAAAAGAAGATTTACAGGATGTTTTTAATCTAGTAATGGAACTTGCAATTTATGAAAAAGAACCCGAGGCTGTGGTTACCTCATTAGACGATTATGTCAAAGCTTTTGACGAAGGTTTAATTAAAATACTGGTTGCGGAGCATTTTGAAGATGGAGTTATCGGTATGTGTCTCGGTTTTGCTGCTTTCTCAACATGGAAAGGAAAAATGATGTTTCTTGAAGATTTTGTAGTTAAAGAAAAGTATAGAAGATTGAAAATCGGTGAACTTTTATGGAATGATTTCATTAGTCTATCTAAGAGTCTAGATTGTAAACTACTCAAATGGCAAGTACTAGATTGGAACGAACCTGCCATTAAATTTTATGAAAAAAAACATGCTCAAATTGATAAAAATTGGTGGTCTTGCAGGCTCTTTTTCGAAGCATAAAGTAAAATAATGGATGAAATATTAAGAAATATACTTGCATCAGTCAAAAATATATTAATGCTCGTAATCTGTGTCGGATTCTTAGGTGCAGGCATGCTA
>DAIPYV010000282.1:0-3087 GCA_036782555.1 Saprospiraceae bacterium | reverse complement strand
GATAAGTCTAAAGTGAACGAAGTGTTTGATTTTGAAGCAGTTTAAAGCCGTAATACCTGCCTGACTGCCGTCTTAGGCAGGCCTACCTTCATTTCTTCTGGTAGGCAGGCAGGGGAAAGTCATTTTAGATATTTAGGTTATATATTTAGAGATGCCAAAATTTCTAAAATCAGAAGAAGAGCTAGAAAGTGATTTTGACAAGTGGATGTATATATTTAAAAACCTACCAAAATTAGACAAGATGCCAGCACGAATACAAGGTAAAAGATATTTGAAAAATTATTCGGACAAGCAGAATTAGCAAAACTAAAACCCGAAGATGCGAGAGCTTATGAAGAAAGTTTAAAGGTGTATAGGGATCTAAAAGCGGTAACAGACACAGCCTATGGTGATGGCTATAAGGAAGCAGAAAGTACATTTTCTGCTAAACTAGAAGAGGAAAAACGTCAAAAGGAGGAAGCTGTAAGTAAGCAAAAAGAAGCCATTGAAAAACAAAAAGAAGCCATAATCTTGTTGCTTTCGTTAGGTATATCTTCTGAACAGATTTCTGAGAAATTAAGCTTACCTTTAGATTATATTGAAAGTTTAAAAAATATTAAGTAGGCCTATTGACAATAGACAAAATATTTAAAAATGTTATAGTATTGTGGTAGTTCTAAAACTAAAACCCATTAACTCCAGCCACAGTCGTATATTTAAAGGAGAGTTTTTGATCAGGATAGATGTATTTAAAAGCGGACTGAACCATTAACGTACCTTCATGAAAACCACAAAGGATTAACTTGAGTTTGCCAGGATAAGTATTGATATCACCTATAGCATATATACCAGGTCTGTTGGTGCTGTAGTCAAAAGTATCTACGACTATGGCATTATCTTTGATATCGAGGCCCCAATCGCCGATAGGCCCCAACTTAGGAGCCAAGCCAAATAAAGGTATGAAATGATCAGCCTCATAATTATACTGGCCTTTGCCGTCTTCTTCTATCACGATTTCTTTAAGTACACCATTACCATTAAGACCTATAGCTTGTGCATTAGTGATGAGGTTTATTTTTCCGCTTCTGGCCAGATCCATTACTTTTTCCACAGAGTCCAAAGCTCCTCGGAATGATGTTCTTCTGTGGACCAAGGTCACCTCATCAGCTATGTCAGCCAATATGATACTCCAGTCCAATGCAGAATCACCACCACCCGCTACCAATACTTTTTTCCCACCATATTTTGCAGGGTCTTTGATAATATAGTCGACACCCTTATCTTCAAATTGTGTTATGTTGTCAATAGGTGGTTTTCGAGGTTCAAATACCCCCAATCCACCCGCTATAGCAATCACAGGGGCAAAGATTTCGGTACCTTTGTTAGTAGTAACTTTATACATTTTGTCGCCCACTTCTTCTAATCTTTCTGCGCGTTCACCCATTGTAAAACTGGGTTTGAAAGGTTCTATCTGCTTCATGAGATTATCCACGAGCTCACCTGCTAGTACGGATGGATATCCAGGAATGTCGTATATGGGCTTTTTAGGATAGATTTCAGTCAATTGACCCCCTGGCTGACCTAATGAGTCAATGAGATGACACTTTAATTTGAGTAATCCAGCTTCAAATACAGTAAATAGACCCACAGGGCCTGCTCCTATTATAAGTATATCTGTTTGTATCATGGTACAAAATTAATTAGATAGCAATTTTTAAAAACACTAAAATAGTGGCGTTAACACGCATTTGACAAAATAAGTTGCAAAATTATTAATATTAAAAGTCATTAAAGGTGACATGCTTGTAATGAGAGTATGATTTGCATCACATTGTACCCTAAAATAAAAAAAGCCATTTGCAAAATACATCACAAAAGGCTTTTTAAATTGTTATAATTTAATTTAAATTACTCTTCTACAAGTTCAAAGTCTATTATACTAGAAAATTCTTTGTGGAAATTGATATTTGCCTTGTAAGTACCTAATTCCTTTATCTCGTCGTTTAAAACGATTTTCTTACGCTCTAATTCTATATCTAATTGTTCTTTAAGAGCGTTAGCTATTTGAACATTTGTAATACTACCAAAGATTTTACCAGAAGTTCCAGCTTTAACACCAATTTTTAGTGTTTGGCCTTCCATTTTGGCAGCCATTGCTTTAAACTCGTCCATTCTTGCAGCTTCTTTGGCTTCTTCTGTAGCGATCATGTCTTCACGCTTCTTTCTGTTGACAACACTTGCATTTACAGCTAATCCCTGTGGTATAAGATAATTCCTACCATATCCAGGCTTTACAGTGACTATATCATGTTTGTCACCTAATTTTTCTATATCTTTTAAAAGTATGATTTCCATTTCTTGATAAATTTAAAGATTATTTTAATAAATCCGTAACGTATGGTAATATTGCTAAGTGCCTAGCTCTTTTTACAGCTACAGCCACAAGTTTTTGATACTTTAGTGAATTACCAGTAATTCGTCTAGGAAGTAATTTACCTTGTTCATTGATAAATTGAAGTAAAAAATCTGAGTCTTTATAGTCTATGTACTTAATACCATACTTTCTAAATCTACAGTATTTTTTTCTTTGCTTACCTATTGTAGGATTGCTTAAGAATTTTATATCATCTCTTGATGCCATTTTTTTAAATTTTATTATTATCTAATAAGTTATTCCTCTTCCGATTGTACAATAACCGGTTCGGCTATTACTGCTTTCGGTTTAATAATTGGTGTTTCTTCGCTTGCTTTCTTCTTATCTTTTTTCTTGTAAGCACTGATGACACCATTTCTACGGTCTTCATTGTATTTTACACCGTATTTGTCCAAGCTTGCAGTGAGGAATCTCATAATACGTTCATCACGCCTTAGAGACAACTCTAGCTTAGCGTTAACTTCACCAGTTGGAGTTGAGTATTCTATGCAATGATATACTCCAGAGGATTTTTTGTTGATAGGATAAGCTAATTGCTTAAGACCCATAGAATTGACGTGTACTATGATACAGCCGTGATCTTTTAAAAGCGTCTCATAAGTACTCGCTGTCGATTTTGATTCATCACCTGACAGAACGGGATCGATGATGAATGTAACTTCATAATGTTTCAT
>DAIPYV010000281.1:0-3092 GCA_036782555.1 Saprospiraceae bacterium | reverse complement strand
CTTTATTCAAATAATAGAATATGACAAGATGCAACTCATGGGTAGTGCCACCCCTGGTGGCTGGGATAATGGTGTTGAAATGGAACGTGACACAGAAGACAAATCTGTATGGAAACTAAGAGTAAATCTTACCGACGGTGAAGCAAAATTTAGAGCCAATGAAAATTGGGATATCAATTGGGGAGGTGATGCTTTCCCCGAAGGTTTAGGAGAACAAGATGGCCCTAATATTCCTATTACCGCTGGTGATTATTTTATTGACTTCAACTCAACAACAGGAGCTTACAAATTTACAGTAGTAGTAGAATATGACAGTATCTCATTGGTAGGTAAAAATGGTCCTTTTGGTGATTGGCCAGGAGATGATAGTTCTCGCGACCTATTTTTAAATAAAGATGCAGAAGACTTCAATCTCTGGACTTATCCAAGTGTTGAATTGACTAGTTTTGCAGATGTAACAGACGGTGGTGTCAAGTTCAGAGCCAATGCAAAATGGGATATCAATTGGGGTACACAAGCATTTCCAGCAGGTACGGGCACACAAAATGGCCCAAATATAGAAACAGTAGCTGGAACTTATAGTATAACTTTCAGAAGTGATACAGGTGAATATGTTTTTGGTGACCCTTCTTCTACTGTTCAAGTGTTAGACCCTGCTCAGATCAAAATATTTCCCAATCCGGCCAAAGATTTGGTATATATAGAATTAGATAATGAGATTTTTTCAGGCGTGGCTACATTTATAATATATGACATTAGTGGAAATCAGATTTTAAGTACACAAATGCAATTAGCAACACTTAACACTCTGGATGTTTCTTCATTAAAAAATGGAAATTATATTATCAATATCAAAAACGAAAAATTTCTTATCGGTAAGAATTTAGTTGTTATTAAGTAATTTTTAATTTAATCCAAAGGAGTATGGGCCTTGTGCTTATACTCCTTTTTTATACACCCTAACTCAAAAATCATGAAAAATTGTACTTTTTTAATTTTACTATTGATTTCTTATCTTGCAAATTCCCAAATCGTCACCCTCGACCCACTATTTGCTTCAGAAAATGATTTCATTACTGTGACCTACGATGCCACACAAGGCTCTCGAGGACTACTTAACGAAAGTCAAGTATATATGCATGCTGGAGTAATTACGAATAAAAGCACCTCTTCAACTCAATGGCGACATGTCATAGGCAATTGGGGAACAGATGACTCCCGAGTCAAAATGACAAATATTGGTAATAACAAACATCAAATTTCCTATAATATTAGACAGTTCCACAACGTTCCTGCCGACGAAAAAGTGTTGAGACTCGCCTTCGTATTTAGAAATGTCAATGGAAGCAGAGAAGGTAAAACTGCCGATATCCAAGATATTTTTATAGACCTCTATGATGAAAACTCTGGTTTCCAAGCCTTATTACTCACTCCTACTGACCCATCACTCCTCGTGGCTCCAGGGCAAATAATTCCTGTAAAAATAGCTACTTCCATAGATGCCAATATACAATTGTATCAAAATGGCAACCTATTACAAAGCTCCACTGGCAAATCCTTGAACTATGATATCCCTGCCTCTACACAAGGAGAATATAATGTGGAATATTGGGCAATCAATAATAATGATACTTTAAAAGGTGGTTTTTCGTATCTCATCACACCTACCAGAATTGTTAAAGAATTGCCTCAAAATAGTTTGTTAGGTCTCAATAGATTAAGTGACACTTCTATTAGATTAGTTTTACAAGCCCCTCGTAAAAAAAATGTTTATGTCGTTGGAGACTTTTCGGATTACAAAATCTCCAATTCATACTTTATGAACAATACTCCAGATGGGGAGTATTGGTGGATAGATATTAATGGCCTCGAACCTGATAAAAACTATACTTATCAATACCTTGTGGATGGTGAAACAAGAATAGCAGACCCTATGAGTGAATTGATATTGGACAGCAACAATGACAATGATATTGGCGCTAATATTTTCCTAAATATGCCGCCCTTTCCCACAGGTAAAACTTCAGGTATTGTTACTGTATTTAAACCCAAGAAAGATGAATTTACATGGCAATATGATAATTATGAAAGACCAGACCCAACAAATCTTTTCATTTATGAGCTTTTAATGCGGGATTTCTTGTCGGAGCAGAGTTTTCAAAACCTCACTGACACATTAGATTATTTAGGAAGACTCGGGGTCACTGCCATAGAATTGATGCCCATTAGTGAATTTGAAAACAATGATAGTTGGGGCTACAATCCAAGCTTTCACATGGCTCTAGACAAATATTATGGAAGTCCAGAAGCATTCAAAAGATTAGTGGATGAATGTCATCGGAGAGGTATAGCTGTAATCCTAGACGTTGTCTATAATCATGTTTTCGGACAGAGTCCTTTGGCAAGATTGTACTGGGACAATGAAAGACGCAGACCCGCAGATGACAATCCATGGCTCAATGTAGAAGCCAAACATCCTTATAATGTGGGCTATGATGTCAATCACGAAAACAAAGCCAGTAGGGATTGGATGGATCAAATCAACAAATATTGGGTGGAAGAATACCATATAGATGGATTTAGGTTTGATTTAACAAAAGGATTTACCCAAAGGCAAAGTACTGAGGCTACGGCAAGCAATTACGATGCATCACGCATAACTATTCTCAAAAGAATGGCTGATAAAATATGGGAATACGACCCTAAAAGCACATTGATTTTAGAACATTTTTGCGAAAATAGAGAAGAAAAAGAATTGGCAGATTATGGTTTTATGTTTTGGGGTAATCTTAATTATAATTTCAGTGAAGCCTCCATGGGCTTTCATGCCAACAATAGATCTAATTTCAACTGGATATCTCATAAACAAAGAGCATGGCAAAAACCCCATGTAGTGGGCTACATGGAAAGCCATGATGAAGAACGTATGATGTACCGAAACATACAATTTGGAAACTCAGCAGGCAGTTACTCCGTAAAAAACCTTACCACAGCTCTCAAAAGAGTAGAAGCAGCTGTTCCACTTTTCCTCCTAATTCCAGGCCCTAAAATGATATGGCAATTTGGAGAATTAGGCTACGATTTTTCTATCA
>DAIPYV010000280.1:0-3113 GCA_036782555.1 Saprospiraceae bacterium | reverse complement strand
TGTGATTTTAAATTCAAAGTCATTTTTCAGAAATGAAAATTGTGAGATTTACGAATATCAACATTACAACCAATTAAAAAGAATTGAAAACCAAGATTGCCCTTTTTGCCATCCTGATTCAGAAAGGGAACTTATTGTTGAATCCGCAACCGCTTATGCTATTTTTGATAAATTCCCAGTTAATGATGGTCACGCACTAATTATTCCCAAAAAACACTGCGCAAATTATTTTGACTTAACGTTTAAAGAGCAAGCCGCATGCGTATTTATGTTGAATAAAGTGAAAGAAATAGTTACAGAAAAATTCAATCCAGATGGGTTTAACATTGGAATCAATATCGGTGAAAAGGCTGGTCAAACAGTCAATCATGTTCATATCCATTTGATACCGAGATACAAGGGTGATGTCGAAGACCCAAGAGGCGGAGTAAGAGGCGTAATACCTGATAAACAGAAATATTAAAAAAAATCACACCCACCTCACCGCCCCATCCTTTCATCGATCAATGTCCACACCTCCTCTCCCTTATCCACCATATGCCATTCTCCATATTTTTTAAACCAAGTGACTTGTCTTTTGGCGTAGCGGCGCGAATGAATTTTTATCCTTTCTATAGCCTCTTCTTTGGATATGTGGCCATCAAAATATTCAAAAAACTCTCTGTAACCTACCGTATCCAAGGCGTGCAAATGCCTTTGAGGGTATAATTGCTGCGCCTCATTTTCCAAGCCTGCATCTATCATTTCATCAACGCGTCTATTGATGTTATCATATAGCTTTTCCCTTTCTGGATGTAGGAGTAGTGGGATAATAGTATAGGGATGATGTGGTGCATTTGTATTTTTCAAAAAGTAGGAATAAGGTTTTCCTGAGCTGAGACAAATGGAAAGGGCCCGTATCATACGTCGTGAATTATGCAAGTCCACATTCTCATAGTAAACCTCATCGTGTTGTTTTAGTAATTGTTGTAAGTATTCGATACCTTCGGCCTGGTATTTTTGTTCGAGGTCTAGTAGGGCTTCTTCTTTGACATCAGGAAAAGTATCCATACCAAATAGGAACGAGTGAATGTATAATCCCGTGCCCCCTACCAAAATCGCCAAATCATGTTTTAAAAAATACGCTTGAAGGCATTGAGATAATTCCGCCACATATTGACCGACATCATACCCCTCCGTGATGCTTTTATTATTGATAAAGTGATGTCTTATTTCAGAGAGTTCATGACCTGTGGGTTTGGCAGTACCTATATTCATTTCTCTGTATATCTGCCTACTGTCCGCAGAAAATATCTCACATTTATACTTTTTTGCCAGAGTCATAGCCAAAGAAGTTTTACCGGATGCAGTAGGCCCTGCAACAACAATTAAAAACTTTTTGTTAATATTTAAAGTGGACTCCATTTAGTTTTCTTAGCTTTACGCCACAAAAGTACATATCTTTAGCATGTTATATAAATTTTTAAAAGTCTTAGTTGGGTTTTCATTAAAAATATTTTTTCAAAAAATATATGTTAGCGGTACTGAACATGTAAAAAAACACAAAGCGCAAATCATCGCTTCCAATCACCCAAGTGGCTTTTTGGAGCCACTCATCATGGCATGTTACCTACCGAAGCCATTATATTTTTTGGTGCGCGGTGATGTTTTTAAAAATCCAATAGCCAATTATCTATTAAGAGCTACGCATCAAATTCCCATATTTAGATTTAGAGATGGATTTTCCAAAATGCGCAATAACAGTAAGACAATGGACGAAAGTCTAGAAGTACTGAATGCTAAGAACAATTTACTCATATTTGCAGAAGGAGGCACACAATGTATCAAAAAACTCCGCCCCCTTCAGAAAGGGATAGCGCGGATAGCTTTTCAAACTTTGGAAGCTCATCCGGATTTGGACCTTGAGATTTTGCCTACAGGGATTAACTTTACACATTTTACAGAGTTCAATAGAGAAATCTATCTTAAAATTGGGCCACCCATAGCTGTCAAACCTTTTTTTGATTTGTATTGTGAGGACAAAAATAAAGGTATTACGAGTCTTTTAGATGCTGTTTATGAAGGCATGAAAGAAAATATCGTTCATCTCGAAAATCAAAACTTATTAAATATTTTTGAAAATACGGTGCCATGTGTCAGAGCTCAACTCCCACTACCCTACTTACCTGTTTTAGTCCATAAGGAAGATAAACTCGTGGAGGAAAAAAAATGGGCCAATACCTTGGATAACTTAGGCGAAGACACAATCACCCACCTTAAGTCAAGCCTTTCTGAATGGCGTAAAAAATATGGCAATTACGGCCTTCATCCTAAAGATGCGGTAAAAAAGCCCATAAATAGCGCTTCCTTTTTGATATTAGTGCTAGGATTTTTACCGGCTCTGATAGGTGTACTCATTCACATACTGCCCATTAGCGTTGGCTTATATTTTAAGCGCAAAATTGTCAAACAAAAAGAATTTAAAAATTCACTACAGTTCGCTTTTGGGGTCTTTATTTCTTTGATACAGTATATCGTTTTATTCATTATAGCCTTGGTGACATTCAACTTTCTATTTTGGTTGATTTTACCACTAATTACCGGATTGTGGGCGAGATATTATTACTTTGTGTATGAAAACACGAAATGGGTAAAAACAAAAGTATTTAATAATTTTCAATCAGATATCAATCAAAAAGTCAAGACCGTCAAACAATAGTCAAAATGATAAAATATCTTACAGTTATAATGACCTTAATAGCCTGTCAATCACCAAAAACCGAAACTCAAAATCCAGTCTCACGTCCTGATTATGCCATAGTGATTCACGGGGGAGCCGGCACTATATCGCGCGACAATATGGATGAAGCCACCGAAAAAGCCTATTTAGCCGCATTGAATGAGGCCTTAACGATAGGTGAAGAAATACTCAAGAATAGCGGTTCTAGCTTAGATGCTGTGGAGGCCACCGTAAGATATCTAGAGGACAGTCCACTCTTCAATGCAGGTAAAGGCTCAGTATTCACCCACGATGGGCACAACGAACTTGATGCTTCTATCATGACTGGACATGACCAGAAGGCTGGAGCAGTAGGCGGAGTCACAACTATAAAAAACCCCATATCACTTGCCAG
>DAIPYV010000279.1:0-3140 GCA_036782555.1 Saprospiraceae bacterium | reverse complement strand
AGTCCACTTTTTGAATGTCTAATTCGGAGGCGCCAAGAAAGTTGCCTAATGAAAAGTTTAAGCCGGGAGACTGATTATCTACACCATCTATAGTCTGTAGTGATCTTACGGGACTTGTACTATTAAATCCTCGCATATTAATGACTGTAAATCCCAGACTCGCAGTAGTTAAATCCACACCTTTGAGCGCGCCTAAACCATTATAAAAGTCCGTTGAAGCAGTTTGTTTGATAGCGATGGCATCCAATGACTCAATGGTTAATGGTGCGGCTTTTTGTTTGTCAGAGATGCGCTGACCTTTGATTTCTACACCGAGATCTATGTTGACCGCATCTTCTGCTAGACGTACTTTTATTTTCTGATTTTCATTCTCTACTTCTAAATCCATAGATGAATATCCTACATAAGAAAAGTTAAGAGAAGTAGGTGTCTTAGTGACCTTTAGTTCGAAATTACCGTCAAAATCTGTGACAGTTCCATTAGCTGAATTGCCATTTTCTAGGACATTAGCACCTATGAGAGGTTCTCCCGTTGTAGCGTCTACAAGCTGCCCTTTTAGTAGTTTTTGTGCGTTAATACTTAAAGTTAAGGTGCTTAGCAATAAAGTGAATAAGTATATATTAAATGTCTTACCCATAAGGTGTAAAAAAGTCTTGATTGTTAACGAATTGCAAAATACGGCACAATATATGACTTATTTCAATATCACAACTAAAAATTAAAAAAAAATATTTATTCTACTTTTGTAAAGGCATTTACTAGCCTTTTATCTGTGATGCATGCTATAAACTATAATTTTGTTCAGAGTCAAAAAAAAGCCACTTGACAAAATCTTATTTTATACTTTTACGTTTTACTTATCAGTTCTTCTATAAAAATTAAATTTTTTTCAGTGATATCTTACGCGTTTTTTAGATTTTTAGTTTTTTTATTTAGTTTAATGCCTTTCAGAGTGGTCTATATACTCTCTGATTTTACAGCTTGGCTATTAGGGTCTGTCATCAAGTACAGAAAAGATGTAGTCTTTATGCAGCTTAAAAAGTCATTTCCCAACAAATCAGATGAAGAGATAAATCATATTGCTATAGAATCTTATAGAAACCTAGCGGATATATTTTTGGAAAGTGTCAAGGGCTTCAGTATTTCAAAGTCAGAGTATATGAAGAGGTACACATTCGTCAATCCAGAGATATCAGAAAAATATACCCAAGCAGGAATTCCAGTAGTGAATGCTGCGGCGCATTATACCAATTGGGAGTGGGGTGCGACAACATATCCATTGTGGTTTACATGTCCTGTTTATGGATTTTACAAACCTCTAAGTAATCCCAAAATGGAACAGTATGGGAGAAAGATGCGAGGCATTTTTAATATGAACCTTATTCCCATAAAGAATACTTCAAAAGTGATTATTGCTAATGAAAACGCTCCGGCTATTTATGTTTTTATCGCGGATCAAAGCACTTGGTCGGATAATGCGCATTGGGTCACTTTTTTGGGGCAGGATACAGCATGTCCACAAGGTGTGGGTAAATATGGTAATAAACTCAATTGCCCTGTAATATATGCTGAGATGAATAGGGTAAAAAGGGGCTTTTACGAAGTGAATCTAGTAGAATTATTGCCCAACAATCACAATATATCAGCTGAAGAAATTACTTCCATTTATATGAATCATCTGGAAAATATACTTAAGGCTAAACCAGAAAACTGGTTATGGTCTCACAAGAGATGGAAAAAGAAAAGAATTCAATAAATCAAAGATATGATGGTTACTAAAATACCTGTTTATATACTTACAGGCTTCCTCGGAGCGGGAAAGACTACTTTTCTTAATCACTTTATAAAGTCCCAACCTTCTAAAAGGGTCTTGGTCATAGAAAATGAAGTAGGTAAGGTCAATATTGATGGCGCACTTATAGCCGATGTCGTACAAGATGTACAAGAGCTTACCGCTGGCTGTCTGTGCTGTGACCTCAATACCCAACTCTACGATATGCTCTATGAAATAGGACAAAAATCTGATACTTTTGATGTATTAGTGGTGGAGACTACTGGTATCGCGGATCCTTCATCTGTCGTAGAGACGTTTAGGATGGGCGCTTACATGGAGAAAGTGTATGATGTCATTCAAGTGATATGTATCGTTGATGCAGCCCATGTGTTACAAGCTTTAGAAGCGTCAGAAGAGGCCCGAAGACAGATAGCTTTTGCAGATGTAGTCCTCGTCAATAAATGCGATATAGTGAATGGAAATCAAGTTGAGGAAACGGTATCCATGATTAAAAATATCCATCCTGATGTCGCTGTTATAACAGGAAGCCATGGTAGTTATGATTTAAAAGCTATAAAGCAATTAGGTGGACATAGTGACCATAAAGAAGAAAAAATTGCACTATTAAGTGATGATTATGTACACAAACATAAAGGGCTCAATACGTTTACCTTAACTTTTGATACACCTTTTGATTTTAGACACTTAAGGCATACATTGATGCTACTGTTGCATATCAATAAGGAACAAATTTACCGCATCAAAGGTATCATCCATGTTCCGGATATGGACAATAAAGTCATCTTACAGTCTGTATTTAAGACCTATAGGTTTACCAACGGTTCTGACTGGTCTGATGACGAAAAGCGCCAAAGTAAAATAGTATTTATCGGCAATCAAGTGGAAAAAGAGAGTATAGAGCGGCTCTTTAAACAATCGTTATTGAAGCGGGATGATGTGCCTTACAGTAGATAATAAAAATGAACGTTTTGAGTTGGGCTATATTAAAATATATAGGTTTTACTTTCAAAAAATTATTTGATTTATTATGGTAATCTCTCCACCTTTTGTCGCAAATTCTTAAAAAATTTACTTTTGTCTCTTTCATTCGAAATGGTGATATTGGTAGAAGTGTTCTGTAATGTCTGAAAATATTTAAATTGCTTCTCTATCATTCTTTCATCCAATGTGTACATATAATTAGGGACATCTATTTGGTGAAACATCATACTTTCCTCAGAGGATTTGATAAGAAGTAGTTCCGAGCCTAAATTTAATTCAGAAAGGTAAATTTGAATTTGGGGTTGAATACCTTTTATGTTGGCGGGTTTTAGTCCCGTGGTCGTCAAATCTTCTAAATATTCTA
>DAIPYV010000278.1:0-3143 GCA_036782555.1 Saprospiraceae bacterium | reverse complement strand
TTTGCAACTTGTGCCCACTACTCATCAATAACTAAACACATAACCTTCCAGACTCATAGGTTTTTCTAATATTTCAACATCCAGCACACCTTTTATTCCTAAATAATCTCTAGCGCTACTATGAAAATAATGGTCATCTTCGCTCACTATCCCTGCCACAATAGGATTATTATCTATATAATTTATATTTTAAAACGTAAGTGCTTCCATATATTAGATATTATCAAAATTTTTACCAAAAACTAAACTTAATAAGACGATGGCTGGGTGTATGAGGCACAAGTTGCAAACTTGCGCCAGCAAAGGACCAGCAAGAACTATGTCATCAATACTTCGACTATTTTTTAAAATAATCATAAGTAGAAGGTTGTTTAGGTCTGTTTTCGGGTATTTTTCTAAGCGGTTCACATGGTTTGAGATGCTGATGACACTCATAGGGCAACTGTTGATACAATGCAGTACCTTGAGTTTTCCATTCTATCATGTCATCTGTCACCTGTTTAATAACTTTGGCTGGATTACCGACTATCAGACTTCTGTTTTCAAAAGATGAGTTAGCTTTTATAAATGCCAATGCGCCTACTATGCACTCATCTCCAAGTACTACTTCATCCATGATAACCGCATTCATACCAATTAGACAATTTTGACC
This sequence comes from Saprospiraceae bacterium, assembly GCA_036782555.1. Taxonomy (GTDB): domain Bacteria; phylum Bacteroidota; class Bacteroidia; order Chitinophagales; family Saprospiraceae; genus OLB9. The sequence goes on along the minus strand of DAIPYV010000278.1, from coordinate 2,491 downwards.
AATAGTTGCTCCGTGGATTATCGCCCCGTGACCAATATGGGCTGATTTTTTTAATATAACACTTTTCCCAGGAAACATATGTAACGTACAATTTTCCTGAACATTACACCCTTCCTCTATAATGATTTCACCCCAATCTCCGCGGATGGCTGCGCCCGGACCAATATAGACCATAGGACCAATGATGACATTGCCAGTCACTGAAGCCTGAGGATGGACAAAAGCGGATTCATCTATCACGGGTATAAATCCATTAAATTCGTATATCATATACTATTTATTTTTTGTTGTAAGTGTTCGACTATCTCCGCTGCAGCGGGACATACCAATGTGTTTTTTAGGTTGAGCTGGGCTCTCTTTGTAAATTCTTTCTCGTCAGTATGTGGAAATCTTCTACATGCTTCTGGTCGTATATCGTATATCTGACAACTGTTATCATCATTTAAAAATCTGCATGGTACTATGTTAAATGACATCTCTCCATTGATATCTTCCAGGATATACTGTCTTTTAAATTGTTTAGGAGAAATATTTAGATGCTTAGATATCCGTTTTATATCAGAAAGAATAATAATAGGTGGCGAAGATTTACAACAATTGGCACATGAAAGACAATCTATCTTTGCAAAAACTTTTTTGTGTGTGTCCAAAAGTAATGGATAAAATTCATCAGCCTTTTGTTTTCCTAATGATTTTAAGAAATCGGTATTTTCAATTTTATTGTTATGCGCTTTATCTAATAGAGCTTCGTACACGATAGTAATATATTAAGTGTACCTTTTTAAATAGATAGATGTCTAAAAATGTTTAAATTTTAACAGCTATCATAATATGTGGACCAATTTATATTCTATTCAATTTTCCCCAATATTCTGTGCCATAACATGGATAAAGCTTCTAAAAAGTCAGCATCCCTAGGTCTTTCACCTTGGTCAATAAGTGTAAATGGACCATCTGGGTCTCTGGTAAGGTTAAACTTAAATACATAGTCTTCTTTGTCTGATTTACGAGCTCTAAATGTACCAAACCTTAAGTCATAATAATTCCATTTATTCTCACCTTGATGCCTCAAATCATAAAAGCCACTACTAAACCAAGTGAGTTTTTTTAAGGTCGGGTCTGAGTTTAAAAATTCAGTATCAGAAGATGTACTTTTTGGTAATTCATTAAGTTTAAAACTTTTTTCTTTGTCATAAAATGAATACATGCCATACCAATAGGATGTGTCCGTTTCTGCGACGCCGCTCCACAATATATTATTGAGTATGGTAGGTGTCGTCATATAATGAGATGTAACAATATTGTTTTTCTTCAATGATTCTGTAAATATTGTATCAATTTTTGATTTATTATAAAGTGTAAAAATCATATAAAGGCAACTGATGACGATGCCCGCATAATTCCAATACCTCCGTGATGGTTTTTGTTTGGGGATAAAAGCTGCTATCATCAAGCACACTAAAAAAGGCAACGTGTATAAAGGATCAGCTACCGAAATATTATTAAAAGCGACTCGGACATCAGAAAATGGCCAAAAAATAGTGGTACCATATGTTGTAAATATGTCTAAAAGTGGGTGTGTGATAAATGCCCATAGAAACATCACTATCCATTCATTAACAGAAGCTATTGGTGTTTCATAGCCTTCTCTATGATACCTCCTATAAATTAGATAGCCTGTACCTAAAACAAAGACAAAACCTGATACAATACCCGTAAAAATAAATCCAGAAGCTGCAATAATACCATAAGTAATGACTAAGACCAAAGATGTCCAACTTACAAGACCTATCCATCTATGTTTGTCCCAAGAATACATTTTATGTACAGCCCATCCTGTAAAAACAGCCATTACCGCACAAGTCAATAATGAATGTGTAGGTCCTCTGTGAAAAACCAAGGCATCAATAGGTGGCATAAACCCATTAGCTAATACATCCAAATCTGGAATAGTGCCAGCTATGGCTCCCCATACCATTGCTCTATTCCCCACTTTTCTGCCTAACGAAGCTTCAGCAACTGCCGCCCCTAGTACTATTTGGGTCAATGAATCCATTAAAAGTCTTTTGATTTATGCCTCCATTAACAAAAGCATCACGAATAGGTTGGTCTGCACCATTCAAAAGTTATAACTAATTTTAGGAAGTCGAATTTTCTCCTTCTTTTGAATGTATTTTGAGTTTGTTTATGGCTTTTAAAGCGGCGGACTGTTCAGCTGATTTCTTATTAAAATCTTCCGCAGTAGATATTTCCTGTCCATCTATAATGACAGCCACCTTGAAGCAATCTCTCTTATCCACCTTGAACTTAGCTAATGTGTCAAATGAAACTTCTTTACCATATTTTTGACACCATTCTAAGAGTTGAGACTTATGATTGTCATCTATCCTTTCTAATTCTTGTAAGTCCAGATACTTCCTTAGTATATTATGAATAATGTAATCTCTAGCTCTATTATAGCCCATTTCTAAATAAATAGCTCCCATCAGTG
>DAIPYV010000277.1:0-3181 GCA_036782555.1 Saprospiraceae bacterium | reverse complement strand
AATGACGAACTCGTGACCATAGATCATGAAATGCAGTACCTAAATTCCTACATTCATCTGCTCAAAGAGCGATTTGAAGATGCATTAATTGTCACAATTGATATTGATAAAAGTTTCATGAATACTCAATTGATAATCCCATTAAGCATGCAAATGTGTATTGAAAATTGTGTCAAACATAATAAAGTGACCCGCGAAAATCCACTTAGTGTTAGCATTTTTATTCAAAATGATTATCTCCATATATCTAACAAATACCAACCATTGAGATCATATATTATACCCAGCGGAGTAGGCCTTCAAAACATTAAACAAAGGTATGCTTATTTTACAGAAAAGCCTATGAACATCATCCAATCCGAAGATGTTTTTACGGTGTGTTTGCCATTGATAGATGTTAAATATCAAAAGAATTACGTATGAATCTACCGCTTTCAATACTTATAGTGGAAGATGAACTTCTCGCTGCCCGAAAATTGACCAAGATGATAGAATCAGAATTGGAACATATTTCTATTAAACATTGTGAGAGCGTAGAAGAGACCATAAAATACATAAATAAATCTATAAAATGTCCAGATTTGGTATTTATGGATATTCATTTGGGTGATGGACTATGTTTTGAGATTTTTGACCATGTGGAAATTAAATCACCCATCATTTTCACTACTGCATATGACGAATACGCACTTAAGGCTTTCAAGTGGAATAGTATTCATTATTTATTGAAACCTATTTCTCAAGATCTTCTACACGAGGCGATAGGAAAATTTACAAATGCACAATCTACGGTCATTCCCTTTGACTTAAAATCTTTGGCACACGAATTTTTAAAAGGAAAACAATCGCGAACTTTTCTCTCAAAAAATGGTGAAAAAACGACCTTAATCAACGATATTGACATCCAATATTTTTATAGTGAAGATGGATATACTCATTGCCGTATGACCAATGGCCAACGACATATCATCGACCAAACATTGGATGAAATACAAGATTACATGGATGCTCATCAGTTTTTTAGGATAAATAGAAGCACAATAGTCCGTAAGTCATGCATCAAAAGCTTCGAAACCTACCTCAACAACCGACTCATTCTCGATGTCGAACCCAAACACCACAGTCAAATCATCGTAGCAAGAGAAAGGGTGAAAGAGTTTAAGGTTTGGTTGGTGTAATCAAACCCATCTCCACACTGTTTTTAAGATTAGAGAAGCCGATATCTAACGGAGAAAGTAAGTGATTGTAGATTTAATCATGCTGCTATGTCGTTGATTAAAAGTAATATTTTGTAAGAGGTAATAAAATTGCCCAAAATAAATCAACAATCAGTTAGAAACTAATTGGGATGTTTTTGTGTTTTTAAATAAAAGTTTTTCATGAGAGAGAAAAGTTTGATCTTGTGGTTTATTCTATTTCTCTTCATTACTGAAGATGTGGTTTCACAAGATTCTTGCAAAATGCCCACAGCTGAAAAAATAATGGATGTCAATAGTGTATCTGCCAAAATATTGAATAATGGAAAATTATTTAACAAAGGGCACTATATAACACCTTATGCGCCAGACAATGAAAAAAATGTAAATGCAATTTATAATTCAGGACTATGGATGGGTGGAAGAAATATTGCGGGTAGTCCTACTTTTTCTGGTGTTTGGTTTGATATTTTGAAGAACACGGATTATTTCTCGGGACATATTGCGGCTGATACATCGATTCAACAACAAAATTGTTCGGAATGGGATAAAATTTTTACATTAAAAGGATCTCATATACTCGATTTTATAAAATATTATCAAAATCAGGTCAAAACTGGACAACCTTTGGACTGCCAGCGCATACCTGAAGATGTGCTTTTGTGGCCAGCTAAGGGCAATCCCTACTTCAAACAACATTTTGGCTGGTCTTTGCCAGATCAGGATTTAGCTGGGTTTTGGGATGAGGATAAGGATGGTATTTATGATCCATGCAAAGGGGACTACCCATATATTCATGATAAATGTGAAAATGCGCCAGGATATCACCGTGGCGAAAAGGTACCTGCTGAGATAAATTATTTTGTTTTCAATGATGCAGCTAGTCCACAAACTTTCAGTAAAGGTGGATATTTAAAGATGGAAGTACATGTGCACGCTTATGCTTATAATGATGATCCAGTTTTGGAGGAGGCTACTTTTTATCATTACAAACTCATCAATAAAAGCAATGAATATTATACGGATTTTTATATGGGGTATTGGGCTAATTCTGATTTAGGATGTCCTTTTAATGATGCAATTGGTTGCGATACTATGCGAGGAATGGCCTACATTTATAATGTGGATAGTGTTGACGATGCCAGTATATTATGTAGAAATTATGAACAACGATACGGGATAAGTACTTATGGTGAAAATCCACCCATTTTAGGGTTTGATTTTGTCAAAGGGCCTAAAGGAGGGAAGATGTTTAGACGTAGTCCATCCGGACAAATTGTGTATGATACATATGGAAAACCCATTCTGGATGATCCTGAATCCATTTGTCAGAGTGTAGATACATTAATACAACTACAAATGTCATCATTCAATTATTTTCTTGATTGTAGCTTAATTTCTCAAGCTCAACCATTTTGTTTTCCTGGCTACAGACAAGATCTTAGGGATCAATTCTTATATAATGTTCTGCAAGGCTTATGGAGTGACGGTACTCCAATGACTTATGGTGAGTTGGGATATCAAGGAACAGAGGTGACTAAATTTGCTTTTCCAGGCGAGCCTGCGGATTCTTCCTCATGGACTTGTTGTAAGGAAAATTTTATTTATTTGAACCCAAGTTTCGTAATGTCTATGGGGCCGATTTGCTTCGCTCCCGATGAGGTGCATGAGATGACATTGGCTGTTTTTTCTGTACATGGAGTACCACTTCCTTGTCCGGAATTGGATAAATTAAAAGACAGCAATGATGCCATTCAAGGATTATTTGATAATTGTGATGTCATAGTAAGTACTTTTGAAAACGTAACCTCAACACAAGAAATAAAAATATTTCCTAATCCAAAAAATATTTTTCAGGATTTCATAATTGAGGGATTGTACGACAAATCCACTATAGAAATTTTTGATGTTATGGGCAGAAGTTTATTTCGTACAGTGACTCAAGAAAAAAGTATAAATATTTCTAATGCCAATCTTCATTCATC
>DAIPYV010000276.1:0-3204 GCA_036782555.1 Saprospiraceae bacterium | reverse complement strand
TAAAATTTGAACAAGATGACATCAAAGTCAAAGCCGAAAAATTAGCAACAACTATTTTGGGCAAAACACCAGTCATTTATACTGTAGAATCATCTCAGTCAGTGGCTGAACGATGGAGACAACAAATCAATGAAAACTCTAAGATTTTGGGTTGGCATCATACTATTCCCGAAATGAATCACAATGAATTAGTAGGATGGAGGCTAAAAAAAGAAGATATTTCTGTTATTTTTTTAAGATATAGGGATGAGTCCAAACAAAATATATTAAGAATTGATCTCACTAAAAACATAGTCACTCCCTTGGCAGGACAAGTCATAGAAATATACGCAAAAGGACGTACTCGTGTAGAAAAAATGATATATTTAACGCATTTAGGTGACTGGCTTAGTTATTATTTAGCTCAAGTCCAAGGTATAGATGCTGGAGAAATAAAGAATATTAATTATTTAAAAAGTGAATTAGAAAAAAACAGCATTTGATTTAGCACAAAAATATAGCTTGCAAGACAATAAGTGAACGTAATAATATTGTATTGATAATAAATCAATAAAACACTATCATTGAAGTTTTAACCTTAATAGACACTTTGTATGACTATACTCCCAAATTTGTCACTATTAATTGTGAAGGAATATAGGGCATATAGGATTTTAACCAAATCTATCAGCTTAAAATCACTAATATAACAACTCAACTCTATATTAACAATCTCAACCTAAAATCCAGGCTAGGTACCGCCAAATAATAAGTTTTCTAATTTGACCTTCATAATCAAATAGAATACCCAAAGCCATCTATACGTGCCAACAACGAATCGAAACGACAAAGTTGTGGCGCACTAGACTATTTATTTCCTTCACCATAAAGATATCCCAATTGGTTTTATTGAAGCCAAAGATGTAGGAGAAAAAGACCTGACAAGTAAAAAAAAATACAGGTAGTAAGGAATAGTTTGACCAGTGTCAGCGTTGTGTAAAAAATAGCTTTAATGACCTCATTCCCCAACCACCTTATTTAGTTACCATAAAGTTAAAATCAATTCTACTTAACAACTCTATAATGTAATCTTATTAACTTTGACATCAATAAACTCAGAATGAAAGTTTACACGCAAAAAATTTTGTTTTTTTTGTTGTTGCTATGGACTTCTTGTCAACAAAAATATACAACGGTGAATCATCTTTGGGTGGGAACTACCAGAAGTGTAGATATGACAATACCCTACCCTTACTTCATTCATCATCACAACAATATGACGACCCTTGTGGACTACAAAGGAAGTGTACTAGATTCTTTACAGAGTAACCCAGTGTTTAATACAGATGATACATTAAACTTCAAATCATCACTGATGAAAATCATACACAAAGAGGAGACATTCATGAACGCTTTTGAATTAAATGATACATTGAGGTTTCCTATACATGATGGAAGAATTAGTTGGAAGTTTAGAGCTCGTTTTGAGAAAGCTCTTAAAGGCAAGAAAAATCTAAAAGCAAAAATAAATACTTCTATAATAGGAAAAACATTTATATGTCCATCTATGATACACAATCCCAATTCGGACCTAGATATTAAAAAATATTTATCATTTGATAGAGATTCCCTAACAACCACTTACGAGTATACCTATCAAAACCAACCTACCTTTAAAGAAAAACACAAACGCCCTTTGACTTTTGTGGAAATAGATGGCCAACACTTTTTTTCGGAAAATGTAGCTATTGGTAAAAATCCGCAATTGCTATATCAAATATTGGATATATCTTCTCAAGGTATCACGCTTAGATATTTTGAAGAAAATGAAGAAAATATATCAGACTTTAAAATAGTTAAAAACAGTCCCATTACGGGTGATATTCCCGAATTTAATCAGTGTTTCGATGGTTTTCAAGGAGAATATTATTTCTATAGTAATGGAGATATAACGTATCAACATGGCAATGAGTACTTAGTAAAAAAGATAGCTAAAAACTCCCCAAAAACAGATTTTAAAGACGGTTATATCAATGTACATTTTTCCATTAATTGTGAAGGTAAAGTAGGTCATATCGGGCTGGAACAAATGGATTTTCAGTATCAAAAAACAGCATTTTCTTACGAATTAGTAGCTCATATAATCAATGAAGTCGTCCAATTAAAAGATTGGCCTAAAATAAAACCCCTAAATAATTGGGAATATAAAGATGTGCACGCTTTTTTGATGTTTAAAATTGAAAATGGTAAAATTACTGACCTATGTCCATAAGAATAATAATATTTTTTTTCATTCTAATGAGTAGCTGCAAGCCTTATACACCTTCTTCTGACCCATTTCTGGATTTAACACAAGTAGAAAAAGATTCTCTCTCCGAGCAATACAAAAACTTGTCTTACTACCTATTACAGCCTTCAAAAATGCACAGATTAGCCAAGGATACTGCCATTATGCTCAATCCCAACAATATTGAAAACATCCAAGTCCTCTCCTATTCGTATAAAAAACGGGGCGAACATATAGAAGCCATGAAAATCCTCAATGACGCTGTGGAAAAGGACATCCAAAAAGGCTCTTACGATGCTTTACAATACAGAGCCTGGAGTTTGTTGTATTTTTATCGAGATTATCACGGGACCATAAAAGATGTGGACCTCATACACCATATGGCCAATTCTCCCTATTCAACTTGTTGGGGCGAGCCGTGTGGACTTCTGAAAGGTCAAGCCTTGTACCGTATTCAAGAATATGAAGAGGCTCTAAATACCTTTGACACTGTACTCACAGAAGAGAAAAAAATTGGATTTAATCCCGATAACAATTATTTAGCACATTTTTACATAGGCAGATGTCATCATGAAAAAAAAGATTATTACAAAGCGCTACAAAGTTATCAAAAGGTTTTGGATTTAGATAAAAATTTTACTGAAGCCCTTTATCAGAGTGGACTTATATTTTTAGCTCAAGACCAAAAAGAAAAAGCTAAAGAATATTTGGAAAAAGCGCATTTCTGGCTCAAAAAAGGCAAAAAAATGGGCGAGCCTTACTTCGAACGTTTTGATGAAGTATTTTTGTATCAAGTGGAGGATGCCTTAAGCCAGACTAGAACATTTAAACCTAAATAAAGCACTTGAATAATTAAACCTCAATAATACGGGTTTAATCATCAGATAAATTTTTTTTCACCTACATTTTTTGGATTAAAGATTTTAGCTCTCTCCCGT
>DAIPYV010000275.1:0-3360 GCA_036782555.1 Saprospiraceae bacterium | reverse complement strand
AATAAATTTCATCAGTTGGCATTAGATATGCGCGAATTGCCATTCGTGACTCAGGTACAGTCCTTGACTCAGCTATCTTATCCCGTCAAGACACCCTTTGGACTCTCTGCATTACCTTATTTACATATTGACCAGCCCGAATATTATGAAGCGGATAAAAAGTCGATACTTTCTGATCCTAGATTTGTATACAATCTCATAGATGGTAAGGGAAAATCTTTGGCCATAGCTTTAAAAACAGAAGAGAATTTATCCATGGCTAATGCGCGTATTTTGGCAGATGACTTGGATAATCTTTTAGATAAGGTCGCTTTTAAAAACCAAACACATATTTTAGGTCGTGCATTTTTTACGCGGGAGTTGATTGATTTTCAGAAGCGAGAGATGCTTTTAGCATTTATAGCCTCTATACTTTTGGTGACTTTGATAATGGTTATTATATATCGTAAGCCCATAGGTATAATTATTTCATTAGGAAGTATTGCTTTGGGGTTACTTTTATTTACAGGATATTTGGGTGCAGCTGGTATAGAATTAAATGCTGTATCCGCTCTTTTTCCTGTCATCATGCTCATAGTAGGGTCTTCAGATGTCATTCATATTTTTTCTAAATACACTGATGAGCTCGCTCGCGGTAAGTCTCGAAATATAGCTATGAATATAACTATCAAGGAGATAGGATTGGCCACTTTGATGACTTCTGTTACCACGGCAATAGGCTTTGCTTCATTAAGCATGTCTAAGCTTCGTACTATTCAAGAGTTTGGCTGGAATGCAGGCATAGGAGTCATGGTGGCTTATGTCACAGTACTACTTTTTACGACATCTGTATTATCATTATTTGAACGAGACCAGATTATAAGAAGTCATCCCGAAAACTCAAAGTGGGGTCTTTTGATGGACTCTATTTTTAATATTGTGCAGAACCACAGTAAGAAAGTGCTATTGGTGTCTGCAATACTGATAGGGGTTTTTTTTATTGGCATGAAGTTTATCAGTACTAATTATAGCTTGGAAGATAACTTGCCTAGGGGTTCGAGAGTGGCTCAGGATTTTAAGTTTTTTGAACAAAATTATGCAGGTTTCAGACCTCTAGAAATAGCCATATTTGCCAAAAATGGAAAATCTGTCAATGATTACGAAGTGATGAAGGAAGTTGATAGGCTGGAGGATAAATTGCGCAGTTATGACTTTGTAAATTCTTCTATGTCTATGGCAACATTGTATAGAAGCATGCACAAAATGAACAATAATAATAGTGATGCCGCCTATATTTTTCCTGAAACAAAAGCCGAATATAGAGAATACCGTAAGATGATAGCTCGTCTAAGTCGAGATGGAGGTGACATGTTGGTAAGTAAAGATAAAACTAAAACACGTATATCATCACGCATTAAGGATATTGGTGCAGATAATATTAAATTGATGGGAGTCGAGTTTGATCAGTGGTTTTTAGACAATATAGATACCTCATTAATAGATATGCGAAGGACAGGGACAGGATTAATATTGGACAAAAACTCAGAGTATGTCTCGGATAGTATATTGAAGGGATTAGGTATGTCGGTTCTGGTTATTTCTGTATTGATGGGTTTTTTATTCCGGTCTTTTCTAATGACGGGTATAGCCTTGATAGCCAATGTGATACCATTATTGATGGCTGCGGCCATATTAGGATATTTTGGTATAGAACTAGAGGCGGGCGTTTCTATCATGTTTGCCATCATATTTGGTATTGCCGTAGATGATAGTATTCATTTTTTAGGAAGGTATAAACTGTGCAAACTAGACGGTATGGATAATATATCAGCCGTCCGAATGTCTACACAAGAAACAGGTAAGGCCATTATCATCACATCCATAGTTTTATTTTTTGGATTTTTCAACATGGTCTTTTCTGTCAATCCACCTACATTTACCATTGGGCTTTTAATAGCTGTGACATTAGTTGGTGCGGTTATTTGTGATATTATTCTACTACCAGTATTGATATTAAAATTGATGAGAGAAGACCAATAGCTGTTTTGAAATAGGAATAGATTTTAGATTATTTATAAAGGATAAATAAATATCTCTATTCTTTTTCTATTTTTGCCCATCTTTACTATTTTTGTTTCTTATTTTAATGGACAATTACTCTCATATGAGGGAGTTTTAAATAGTTGGAGTTTTTAAAATAATTTTAAAAAAAATTCTTTCATGTCAGATAAACGACTTTTCTTGTTGGATGGCCATGCCTTAGTTTATAGAGCCCATTTTGCATTTATCACTAGACCTTTGATTAATTCAAAAGGTATCAATACTTCGGCAATAACGGGTTTCGTCCGTACATTGTGGGACTTGATGACTAATCAAAAACCGACCCATATCGCAGTGGCATTTGATCCCAAAGGCGGTACTTTCAGACATGAATATTTTCCAGAATATAAAGCTAATCGTGATGCGCAACCCGAGGATATTTCTATAGCTATGGAATATATCCCTAAAATAGTGGAAGCTATGAATATACCTGTTGTCATGGTTCAAAATTATGAAGCGGACGACGTCATCGGCACTCTGGCAAAACAGGCAGAAAAAGAAGGGTACACGGTATACATGGTGACGCCCGATAAAGATTATGCGCAATTGGTTTCGGATAAAGTTTTTATCTATAAGCCCGGTAAACAAGGTGGTGAGGTGGAAATATTGGGTGAACCTGAAATACTAGCATCTTGGGACATAGAACGCGTGGAACAAGTCATTGATGTATTGGGTTTGCAAGGTGATAGTGTCGATAATATCCCTGGTATCCCAGGCATTGGTCCAAAGACAGCGGTAAAGCTTCTCAAAGATTATGGCAGTGTTGAAGGACTTTTAGCTAATGCACATGAACTAAAAGGTAAACAAAAAGAAAATGTAATTCAATTTGCTGAACAAGCCCTCTTGTCAAAAAGACTAGCTACTATAAATTTGGAATCACCTATTACTTTTGATGCCGATAAATTTACATTAGATCCTATTGACAAAGAAAAACTGAGTGAAATATTTCAAGAACTAGAATTCCGCTCATTAGCTAAACAAATACTGGGTACAGATATCTCTTCAGAAGAACCAAAAGCGGGTACTCAAACATCTCTTTTTGGTGAAGAAGTTTTACAATCAACAGGACCAGTGGGTACTTCTTCTAACATTTCTGAATACACTATAGCCAAAAAAGATATAACCAACAGCACTCATAAATACCACCTTGTCGATACAGAAGAGAGTATAAATACATTAGTTAAAAAATTAGAAAGCAGCTCGGTGATAAGTTTTGATACCGAAACCACAGGTATAGACCCACACACTGCCGAAATAGTAGGTATGTCTTTTTCTGTGACG
>DAIPYV010000274.1:0-3424 GCA_036782555.1 Saprospiraceae bacterium | reverse complement strand
TGAGTGACGTTTCCAGGGATAGCACAAGCTCTTAATTGTGTTATAAATGCATCTGGCTTATCATCTACCTCGAGTTCAACTTCTACTACATCAAAACAGCCTGTGGATGTATCAAATATACGTGCCCAAATAGTCGTAGTAGAACTTAAATATGGTGAGGCCAAAGGACCTGCATTAGATCTTGCATTTGCTTCATTAACATGATAAGAAACAGTGAGCCCCGCTCCACCGTCAACTTGACCCACCGTGTTTTGATTGCCTGTAGGCCATGCGCTAGGTTCTTCAGCATCTTCTAGCATGAAAGAACCTAATCCATTTCCCTTTACAGTTTCACATGTGCGTAAAGTCGTAGTAAATACTTGAGGCAAGTCATCTACCGTAATGTTTATTTCAGCTGTATTGGTGCAGCCATTGCCATCTGTTACAGTGAGATTATAAGTTCCACCATCAGCTAAAGTAGCACCATTTATAGGTAAAGGATTACCAGTGGCTGTTCCGCCGCTTGGCAAATCCCAATCATAAGTAGTACCCATACCGACAGTAAAATTGACATTGAGCTGAAAATTATCATCCACACAAACTATGCCATCATTGGGATTCAAACCACCACTTTCTGTGACGCTTATAGTAAATTCAGGTAGTGCATTTACCTGTATCAAAACTAAATCAGACGAAGTACAGCCATTGTCATCTGTGTAAACTACATCGTATTGTCCTGTATTATTCGTTTGTACATCATTTATTGTCACGGGATTGTCCATAGAAGTAAAACCATTTGGACCTGTCCATGAGATTGTTCCTCCTGTAGGTGCCGAAGCAAAAATAGCCTCTAGTGTAAGGTCATCACCTACACACATGAATCCATCGTCTGTACCACTACCGCTTGTTTCAGATATGGCGATAGTTGTAATTTCGATATCTGTAATCACAAGATTGAAATCAAAAGTCTCGGTAGCTAAAGAGGCCGCTTGACTTACCCTTAATATAAAGGTAGCTGGCCCGCATATATCGAGGTCAGTAACTCCTGGTAGCACGGGTGCTGCACAGTTAGTTCCGATGTTTTGCATGACTACATCCGTTCCTGTCACTGTCATAGTCGCACTTTCATTGGCAGCAAGAGTAACTTGAATAAAGAAAGGAGAATACACACCGCCATTATCAAATTCTTCCATTGTTAAGTCGTATGTGCCCGGTCCACCAAAAGAGGTGGGAGTACCACAATTAAAAGAAAATAAAGACATATCTATGGAGGAAGAAAATACTTTCTCTACGCCATTTTGCTCATGACATAAATCGAAGTAAATTATGCCTACATTGACATTTGCCTGCTTTTCAGCGTATGAAAAAGTAAAAAAGGTTAGTAAAAGACCAACAAGTAAAAATTTGTTCATTTTTAAGATTTATTAAAATGATTAACTAAAATACTTACATATAATAAGTATCTGCCATAAAAATAATTCGTAACGGTGGGAACCGCCTGTCTTTATTAGTTGAGATTGAAATCTGCCGCTAAGATATTACACTTTTGTCAATTAGATGCAATAAATGTAAAAAAAATATTAAAAAAATATTAACATTCATCTACTACAATTTTAAATTTTTGTTAATTTTTCCAAATTATATTTGAAATAAATCAATAAAATTGGGTTAATTTAATATTATATTTTGTTTTTATCAATTGTATGAAATTAAATTTTTTTTTCATAATGGCTCAAATATATAATTGAAGTGTACAGCTAAGCCATCAAAACTTGTAAACTTAGACATACCTTTAACTCAACTGCGATTATCACCGAAATTCATTTGAATAGTATAAAAATATCTTATATTGGTCTATAATAAACTTACATTTTATAAAAGATTACTATCTTTGCCACATTAACATAAAAAACATAAGCGTGAGTCTATTTCTTTTTCTTATCATTTCGTATATTTTGCTCAGTTATACGCTGTATTTGATATTTCCCAAAGCGGGCGTAGATGGTCTTAAAGGTCTCATACCAGGTGTCAATTTTGTAGAATGGTGCAAAATCATTGGGCGAAAGCCGACTTACGCCTTATGGCTATTATTTCCAATAGTCAATATATTTATCATTGCCGGTATGGCAGTAGATATGGTGAGGTCTTTTGGCAAATTAGAGTATAAACATACGGCAGCCGCTGTACTCTTTGCGCCAGCTATTTTCTACAAGATAGCTACAAGCCCTAAAGACAAGTATGAAGGTCCGACTGTGCCCAAGGAGGCCGAATATGCTCGGAAAATATTAGAAGCAACAAAAAACAAGGACGCATATAAGTTGGCTCAATTGGAGAAAGACAATCCTTATAAAAAATCACCTCCAAGAGAATGGGCTGAGTCGATATTTTTTGCCGTGTTTGCAGCTGCATTTATTCGTATGTTTTTGATAGAAGCCTATGTGATTCCTACGCCCTCGATGGAAGGGTCTCTCAATGTAGGTGATTTCCTTTTCGTTTCTAAGGCACATTATGGCATCCGTACGCCTATGACTATTGCCATGATTCCACTGCTACACAATCAGATACCTAAGACAAATATGGAATCCTACCTAAAAAAACCAAGTCTCCCCTACTATAGACTCCCAGCATTAGAAAAGGTAGAAGCTGGAAAACCTTTTGTATTCAATTGGCCAGTAGGAGATTCTTGTATTGTAACTAGCCAAAGACCCTATTTTTTAGGCCAAGTACAGCGAGAACCCGCCTATATGGAAAATGACAGAGAACTAGCAGTCAAATTTAGAAATAATGACTATGTAGTAAGACCTGTGGACAAAAGAGACCATTATATAAAGAGATGTGTGGCTGGTCCTGGTGATAGCCTCCAAGTCATCGATAGACAAATATATTTGAACGGTAAGCCTGTCAAGAATCCTAAACACTTACAGTTTTCTTACGTAGTAGATATACCAAGAGACGTTTCCCTATCTGAAAAAAAGTTGAAGGAATGGAATATTCACCCAAGCCAAGGAGATGTTTACCCTGTATCGCCTGAATTTTTCAATCATCCATCAGCCAATATTACCATGCCTATAGATGGAATAGCCTACATGATGATATTAGATGAGGAACAAAAGAAAAAGATTGAATCCATTTCTCCAAAAGTAAAAGTATATAATACGACCAAAACTATAGAACCTTTAAAACTCTTCCCTTTTGACACAATTGTGGGAAGTCAAAAGTGGTCAGTGGACAATTATGGGCCTATATATATGCCCAAAGCTGGTGCCACTGTGGCATTGACGAAGGAGAGTCTTCCTTTCTATAGAAGAGTCATAGATGTCTATGAAGACAATGATCTGGAAGTAAAAGCGAATGGTATATATATCAATGGTGTCAAATCAGATAATTATACTTTTAAACAAAACTATTACTGGGCTATGGGTGACAACAGACACAACTCTGAGGA
>DAIPYV010000273.1:0-3441 GCA_036782555.1 Saprospiraceae bacterium | reverse complement strand
AAAACACAACACAATGATTGCAATCGTAAACATAGCCGGTCAGCAGTTTAAAGTGACAGAAGGTCAAGAACTTTTTGTCCACCGGTTAGAAGCTGAAGCAGGATCATCCGTGTCTTTTGATCAAGTATTGATGATAGACAACAATGGTTCTGTAAATGTAGGCACGCCGGTAGTAAGTAGCGCTAAAGTATCCGCTACAGTTTTAGATCACCTTAAAGGTGACAAAGTAATCGTCTATAAGAAAAAGAGACGTAAAGGGTACGAAAAGAAAAATGGTCACAGACAGAGTTTTTCAAAAATTAAAATTGATTCTATTATCGGATAATACATAATTATCGATAGTTATTTAAAAATTAAAAAATCTTAATACAATGGCTCACAAAAAAGGTGTCGGTAGTTCAGATAACGGACGGGATAGTAAAAGTAAAAGATTAGGAGTAAAGCTTTTTGGAGGTCAAAAAGCTATAGCTGGAAATATTATAGTCAGACAAAGAGGTACTAGGTTCCATCCTGGTGAAAATACTTATTTAGGTAAAGACTTTACATTACACGCTCAGGTAGATGGTACTGTGACTTTTACCAAAGGTAAAAAAGATAGAACTTGGGTAAGTATCGTACCAGCTGAAAGCAATGGTAATGCTACTCCTGTAGCACCAAAATTACAACCAGCTACAAAGCAAGCTCCTTTAGCTGCGGCTGATTCTGATGTAGCAGTAGCGGAGGAAGAATAAATATTTTATTTAAATAGGTGATTCATTACAACAATTTTAATATGTAATGCGTTAAACATTTAAAGTATTTTTTTATTTGTTTAATTTTGCTAAAATCGATTTTTAGGTAAGACCCATTCAAATAATTAAATTAGCAATTTTTAAAAAAGGGCTTTCAATCTACCCAATTGAAGCCCTTTTTCTTTTCAAAAAAGTAAAGTCCTCTTAGAAGATATTGTTTTTATGAAAATACACTACAGGTTTTTATATATAATTATTTAGGGTCTGCTGAAATTCACAAAAACAATTGATTATCAAATAAATATCTGTATACTTTTAAAAATAAGTGTATGATAATAAAGAGAATGCCATCAAAATCCGTGCACCAAGTTTAAATTATTTTTGTAAGTCAGCTGCACTCAATCTACTTCACCTTCTTCACCTTGAAGTATTGATATACATCAGCGGCTTGAAGTTTCGTATCTTAAGCACATCTGACTTTTTCAGCAGACCCTATTTAGCTGACTACAATTTTTGAACTAAAAGTCACGTTTTTGGTTTTTACAATATTAAGTCACCATCAAAATAATTTCATAATGAAACACCTTTTTGTTTTTAGCTTCATGTTCCTATTTGTATGGTCTCATGCTCAGTACAGAACAGTACAAAAGACCTCTCCCGACGGAAAATATTCATATAATATCGTAGAGGGTGATCCTACTCAAACACGATTTTATACACTTAAGAATGGTCTTACTGTGATTCTACACGAAAATAGAAACGAACCCAAAATCATGACACTCATCACGACGCGGGCCGGTGGTAAAAATGACCCATCTGACAATACTGGATTGGCACACTATCTTGAGCATTTGATGTTTAAAGGAACAGAAAATTTAGGTACTTCGGACTATCAAAAAGAAAAGATGTATTTGGACCAAATAGAAAATCTCTATGAACTTCACAAAAACACAACTGATGAAGCGGAGAGAAAAAATATTTATAGAAAGATAGATTCTATTTCAACTATAGCTTCAAAAATAGCCATACCTAATGAATATGATAAATCCATGGCCGCCGTAGGTTCTAATATGACCAATGCTTTTACTAGTTTTGAGATTACGGCCTACATGGAAAATGTCCCTTCCAACAATTTAGAGAAATTTCTGCAGGTTCAAGATGAAAGATTTTCAAGGCCTGTTTTTAGACTTTTTCATACGGAATTAGAAACTGTGTATGAGGAAAAAAATATATCATTGGACAATGGTGGACGCAAAGTATTTGAGGGTATGTTTTCAGGTTTGTTTCAAAACCATCCTTATGGCACACAGACTATCCTGGGTTCAGTGGAACACCTAAAAAATCCTTCTATCAAAACCATTCGCAAGTTTTATGATACTTATTATGTACCTAATAACATGGCTGTCATTTTGGCTGGAGATATTGATGCAGATGAGACGATAAAACTAGTGGATAAGTATTTTGGAGATTGGGTACCAGGTGAAATACCTAAATTCTCCTTTGAAAAAGAGGCGCCTATCACAGCTCCTAAAGAGCTAACAGTCTTGAGTCCGGATGAAGAAAGTGTTGCTATAGGGTTTCGTATGCCCAATACTAATGACGGAGAAGCTTTATTGGCTGAGCTGACTAGTGCTATTTTGTACAATGGGAAAAGTGGTCTCATAGATAAGAATCTTGTAAAAACTCAGAAGGTACTCAGAGCGTCTGGTTTTGAATATTTACTAACAGATTATGGAATGATGTATTTTAGTGGTCAAGCTTTGGAAAATCAAACATTGACTCAGGTTAGAGATTTGATTTTAGAGCAAATCAATCATCTAAAGTCGGGAAATTTTGACGAAGATCTCATTCAGGCTACTGTCAATAATCAAATAGTCAATAAAGTTTATGAGCAGGAAAACCCTATGAATATGGCATTCACACTCAATGATCTTTTTGGTACGGGTACATCATGGGAAGAGTACCTCAGGAGAGTGGATAAGATGGGCCAAATCAAAAAAGAGGATATTGTGAGGTTTGCCAATAAATGGTTTGGTGACAATCATATGACTGTGTATAAGCTTACTGGGTCTGATTCAAATGTACAAAAAGTTCAAAAACCAGAGATCACTTCATTGGAAATCAACAGAAGTGCACAATCAGAATTTTTGAGACAACTCACAGAAACACCTAATCCACCACTAAAACCTGTATTTTTGGATTATGAAAAGGATATTAACTTTGGTTCTATTCATAAAGATGTACCTGTATGGCAAGTTCCTAATAAAAACAACAAGCTATTCAACTTTTATTACGTTTTTGACATGGGTAGTTTCAATATACCTAAACTGCCTTATGCTATAGAATACCTCAAACTGATAGGCAGTCAATCCAAAACCAATGAACAAATCAATAAAGAATTGTACAATTTGGCAGTTAGTTTCAATATATTTACATCAGACGAACAGGTTTATGTCAGCCTTTCAGGACTTGAAGACAATAGGGTGAAAGCTTTGGCTATCATAGAGGACCTCATTCGCAATCCAAAACCTGACCAAGACGCCCTTGCAAAGATGGTGGATGCTAAAATCAAAGAACGTAATGACAGAACACTTAACAAGAGAGCTATTTTTGGTCAAGCGCTTAGCAATTATGTGGACTATGGCGCTAAAAACCCCTATAATGATGTGGTCAGCAATGATGAATTGAAAAAATTGAAAGCTGAAGAATT
>DAIPYV010000272.1:0-3466 GCA_036782555.1 Saprospiraceae bacterium | reverse complement strand
CGATCTCTGGAAGCTTTATTTGTATATTTTCATTAATTAAATAAATTTCTTTGTCTGTTTCTATTTGAGCCAGATGTGGCTTCATACTATTGCTTCCTGTTTCTCTATTAAGTACGATGAATGTAACTTCAGCCACATGATTGGAGATAGGCGAAATGGCTTTTATTTTATATTCACCAGCATCAAATGTAGATTTATTGAAAGAGATGATACCCAGCCCGTTGATTTCCACTTTACCTGACTTATACTCTTGCCAGCTAGTCTCATCTTTATAATGTCCAGAGGTGCCGTAGTAATAACTGTCCATCCACCACGAAGAGCTATTGCGATATAGTATATATTTTACGTTGTGACTTAAAGCTATTTTTTGACCCCGGTCATTGACGTGAGCTATTCCTATTTTTATATCATCATTGGAAGAGTAGGCTCCTCCCCAGTAAGAACCGCCAGCGTTTTTTAGACCTACATATGCCCTAAGAGGAAATACTGAGATTGAGTTACCTTCTTTTGTAGTACCTCCTCCAGGTAGTACAGCGTCTATGTCTATAGAAGCCCTAAATGGATGATTAAAAGAAGTGAAGTTAATGCTGTTTTTTATTTTTCCTTGCCCTTTAAGGTCTGTAGTAAGATTAAAAAGGTCATAATTATTACCATTTAAGCTATTAAAAACATAATCGAAATGATAGTCTTTGAATCTTTCGAATGGTTGAAATATTTTCTTTGCTTTTACTTTGGCTTTTACTTTAGCACCAGCTACAGGAAGACCAGTCAAATATTTTAAGGTGTAATCACCTTCCAATACTGGACTATAGACATTGTTTTTATCTTTATTGAAAAACTCAATTTTAGATTCAGCGATATTGGGTTTTATAGTCTCTACCAATACGGATTTTGTGATTTGACTATCTCCTATATCAATGCGATACCTGTAGGACCCCGTTTTGGCTTGAGCATCTGTAGAAAGCTTATAGCCATATAACAATTGTTTTTCCAGGTCTATTTTTACTACCTGTTCTTGGATGAGTGTATTGTCAGGGTTGTAAAACTTGAGAACGGCTGGCATACCTACTGGGATTTGAGATTGAGATTTGTTTATCATTAATGATATAAAAATACTATCTCCAGGCCTGTAAAAACCACGGTCTGAATATACAAAAAATTCTGTTTCTAAAGCCGTGTTTTTTCCTTCCGTGTCAAATTCAGTGAGGGAATTACTTTCGTTAACATCTAGAGATAGGTATGTAATTTTATTATCCTTTTTTACTTCTAGAATCGAAGGCACAGATTTGTAAGATAAAAGGATAGTTTTTCCATCACTATCTGTGATTGCATTTCCTACTAGTCCACCTTGCAAGTTGTAAAAATTAAGTTCTGCATTTTTTATCGGGCTGAGATCTATTAAGTCCCATACAGCTACATGATAATCATGGCCAGCTTTTTTAGATAATATGCCATAATCTGAACAAATAAATATACGGCTGGGAGTTTCATTACTTGTGTAATATTCTCTTGAACATGGATTTTCTCTATTCATCCAATTATATCCATCAAAATAGTTAGAATTATAGTAAGAATCTGATTTGTAGTCAAAATATGTTTCTTTTGGTATGCCTGTACTTATATTGTACTGAACTAAATTTTGTGCACATGATAATGTGGTATGCTCTGGCCCAAAGCCCATAGTGATATGGTATATGGATCCAGGATTTTTATTGATTTTTTGTGATAAGTCGAGCCCGTATATTTTCCATCCGTTTTCATCGACCAATCCACCTCTTATAGAAACTACTTCGTTATAGACTGGGCGACCAAACATACGTATATTGTAAAACTCTGATGAAGATAGATTTTGCCATGCCATAAAATGCCTTACATTTTCAGTATTTATTTCCACTACCATTAAGTGTACTTCCTTAAGATTACGGCTTTTTATAGGTATTTTAAACTCTCCATCAGAAGGGAAATAATGACCATCACTCAAAAAGTCGATTTCTGGTTTTTCAGATTTTGATTGTAATTCAAAATTATAATTTTCAGATATTTTTTCATCATACACGGATGTTATGCCTTTTTTGATAACGAGCTGACTTATTTTGTCTTTTTTTAATGTGCTAGTACTTATATTTAATCGGTTGTTTGTGATAGAATAGCCCACTGGCATATTGTCTAGTAACACCAATCCATATAAATCTTGTTTTGGATTAATTTTTTCAGAAAAATAGATAAAGAACATTTCTTTTTTGACATCATGGTAACTAGTCACCGCTTCAAATTCAGAAGTAACAAAGGGCATTATATTCACTTGACCTTTATGACTAACTTTTAATTTAGTACCATTGTACTTGATATAGTTTGAAGTCTTGACTTCATTTTTAAAAGTAAATTTAGCTACATACTCATAATCATCTTCCCGCTCCACTTCTATATTTTGGGCATCTGAATCAAAAATAAGTTTCAATTTTTCAGTATCAACTTTGTCTGCAGTAAGGACAGTTAGAGTTAGCATAATTTCATTATTGTCTCTAATGAAGTAGCCTCTGGGTTGAATAGAAAAATCCTGAGGAACAGTCTTTATAATATATTCTATAGGCATGGAGAGATGCTCTCCTAAAGATTTAAGATTGATTTTTATTTTATAACTAGCATCATTTTCCCAAGGGGTGTTAGGAGTGAATTTCAAGATTGTATTATTAGTGATACTTATTTTTCCTGATACTTTAGGGTCTGTACTTATGAGTGATTGCAGTATACTTTCATCAGGCACAGTCACCAAAGGTATATTGAGTACATATGTCAATGGCTCGGCACTTGAAATAAAACCAGATGTGGCTGCCGAAAAATATTTTGATAGTATTTCTTTATCTTTATCTGAATCGGGTAGGATAGATGGGTTAGATTTTTTACATGAAATAAACAAGGTCGTAAAAGTCAATATTGCTAAAAGTTGGAGTGTTTTCATGACAGCAAGTGTTTTTTATTAAAATATAGTACAAAGTAACGATAATTTTTATTTTAATATGGATATATAGGTAATATTTTATTTTCATGTTGGTAAAAATGCATGGTATACCTTATAGGACTTAAATAATTAAAGGCTAAAGTATCCAAAAGGCCTTTTAAAAATCTAGCATCTAATATCTTTGTTAGATTTTTAATTAATTTCTCATTTGAATCCATGATAATTTAGCTTAATGTATAGGTTTAAGTTGTAAAGATGAATTTATTTTCACAATTTATTATAATTAAATATTATTATTATACACATACGTAATGTAACGTAACAAATTATAATATAAAACTTATATTATTTTAGATATTATATAAAAAAATATATAATAAGCAAAATTTGATATTAATTTTTAACGTATTTTTGCATCATTATTCTAAAATAATTTAAATTTTAAAATTTCTAAAGTTAGACAGTTGTAATAAAAGCATTAAACGATATAAACAAAACACAAATATT
>DAIPYV010000271.1:0-3488 GCA_036782555.1 Saprospiraceae bacterium | reverse complement strand
TGGAAACTTTGAAAGCTTTACCTGAGCAGCCAGTCACTATTTCAGTAGATGAGGACTACAACATAAAAATATTATCAGCTTTTGGAGTATACAAATTGTCAGGTGATACACCTGATGACTTTCCTAGCCCACCAGTTGAAGATGATGTTGAGACACTTACTATTCCAGCTAGCAAATTGATAAAAGGTGTAAGTAACACGCTTTTCGCTACATCCAATGACGAACTTAGACTCGCTATGACAGGTGTATTGTTTCACATAGATTTTACTAAGATGCACTTTGTAGCTACTGATGCACATAAGCTTGTGAAATACACTGTGGGTAATCTCAATACGGATATTTCAAGGTCCATCATTGTACCTAGAAAGAGCTTAAATCTTTTGAAAAACGCCCTTAATGCAGAAGGTGATGTGCAGATTAGTTTCAACAAAAGCAACATCTTTTTTACCTTTGGCGGTACTAAAATAGTGTGCCGATTGATAGATGCAAAATATCCTGAGTACAACGCTGTCATACCTGTGGATAATCCTTTTGAGGCGACAATCAATCGTAAAGACTTTCAAAATTCCTTGAGGAGGATATTAATTTATGCCAATAAATCTACCAATCAGGTCATCATCAATATGACTGAAAAGAGTATGACTATATCGGCTCAGGATCTTGATTTTTCAAATGAAGCCACGGAACAACTCAACTGTTATTTTACAGGAGAGCCTATGACTATTGGATATAATGCCAAGTTTTTAGGTGAGATGCTATCAGTTTTAGAAGACGACGAAATCAAGCTTCAATTATCTACGCCAAACAGAGCTGGCTTGATAGTACCATTTGAGGATGAACCAGGAGAGACACTACTCATGTTGGTTATGCCGGTATTAATGGGCAACTAATTTACCATCACCTTGAAAATAGGTTTATTTTTTGGATCTTTCAATCCTGTACACGTGGGCCATATGATTATCGCCAATCATATGGTGGAGCACTCAGATTTGGACGAAGTATGGATGGTCGTGAGTCCGCATAATCCTCTCAAAGAAAAAAAATCTTTGGCCAATGATAATGACAGGCTTCATCTCGTTAATCTTGCTATCGGAGAAAATCCCAAATTGAAATCCTCTAATATAGAATTTTCGTTACCTAAGCCATCTTATACCATAGATACATTGATATATCTAAGGGAAAAGTACCCCCATAAAAATTTCAGTCTTATTATGGGCGCTGATAATATAGCGACCATTGATAAATGGAAAAATTATGACGTTTTATTAAGAGATTATAATATATATGTCTACGGCAGGCCAGGCTATAATGACCTGCCCTATCTTAATAGGCCAAAAGTCTTTTTAGTACCCAACGTACCTCTTATGGAAATATCCGCTACATTTATTAGACAGTCCTTGATGGAGGGTAAATCTGTCCAGTATTTGGTGCCGGATGCTGTATTCGAATACCTGAGTATGACACCCATCTATAAATGATAGATTTGTTCTCTTATTTAGACAATGCACTATATCATTCAGTGAGAGCCAGTACTGCAAATGAGGCCAGCCAATGCTCTCCCGCATAATGACCATCAGTAATTTTAGGTAAAGTCATTGCTACTAGAGTGTTGGCCACTGGAATGAGATGTTTCAGTTTTGGTAATGCTTTAGAAATGCCATAAAGACATTTGGCCGCGGTATAATTATAACCGTCTAAGTGTACAAGTTTTCCATCCTCGCGATCTTTTACCTCAGCTGCTTTTAAAACAAAATCTTCATAAAACAATTGGGGCAAAAAGCCTTTAAGCCATATTTCAAAATCTGAAGATTCCATTACTTTTGACATGAGATACGCTTCTTCGAGGCAGTGTGAGATAAAATC
Source organism: Saprospiraceae bacterium (assembly GCA_036782555.1). Taxonomy (GTDB): domain Bacteria; phylum Bacteroidota; class Bacteroidia; order Chitinophagales; family Saprospiraceae; genus OLB9. The sequence goes on along the minus strand of DAIPYV010000271.1, from coordinate 1,625 downwards.
ATAACCACTTGGTTCCCAGTCTAGAGGACAATTTTTATCATTTTTGTACAGTCGTAAAGCCTCACTTTTGATAAAAGATATGAATTTTTCGTTTCCAGTGGTTTGGGCATAATCCCAAGCTAAATTAAGACCAAAAGCGGCATTAGTATGCTCGCCACTTCTGACAGGATAGACTAAATTAGGGTAAAAGTCCAAGTATTTTTGTATGATATGATGGGACAAGGGCTGTAAGAGTTCAAATTTTTCTTTCCAAAACGAATCTTGTAGCCCGTGAATGTATAATTCTTCTGAAAGTTTAAGCAACCAGGCCCATCCATAAGGTCGCTCAAAGCCTTTTTCGGAAGAGCGATTGAAATAGGCTACTTCTTTTTCCATATTTTCTTTTGTCCATGTCTTATCGAAGAGTGACTTAATCTCTTCTAAGGAGTCAAGACTAGGGAATTTCCTTACAAGTCTTAAAAGAGTCCAATGTCCGTGTACGGAAGAATGCCAGTCGAAACACCCAAAGAAAACGGGGTGTAATTCTGAAGGCGTTCCCATTTCATTTGCATCTGCCAAAACTTGATTGAGCTTATTAGGCCATTCAGTGTGGATACATTTTTTAGGAAGTTCGTATAAATTTTTACCTTGGGATTGTTTCAAAGCATAATTTACTTCATAAGCCAATGTATGTTTTTTTGTACAAGCACCTAAAATTAATAAGGCGCCCAATAAAAAGCAAAAGTAAAGTGAAAATCTTTTGTAATAGAAATGCATAAATACATTAGATAAAATGTGAGTTAATCTAATCAACAAATGAACAAAAAAGTTGAATGTCAAGTAATAAAACTTGTCTTTGTGCTGATTTGTGTGGGTAATCACTTAGGATAATCATTGTACATGCAGCCTAATTTTGTGCTTGGTTAAACTTTATTTTCTTTTGTCTTGATACAAAAGAAACAAAAAATCAAGACTGTTTCATTTTCTTAACGCCAAAATTCATCAAAAAATGCTAAACATAAAAAACTCGCCTTTTTCTTTTGTCTTTCGCGCTAAATAATTTGAATATAAATGTATTACATCTGTATTTAACTTTCGTATGGCTCAAACAGTTTTCTGTTTTTAACGCATTTTTTAACGCACTTTGTCTAAAAATGAAAAGGTCAGGAAATGTAGATAACGGGATTCCTCAGATTTATTAAAGCTGTTTTACTCAGATAAATACCATAAAATTGAAAACACTATAATCTAAAATATTACCCTATTGATTGATTAGACTTTGTATGAATATACCCCCACGATTCTAAACAGGGCAAAAACTTTTAGTCAAGTGTAATTCTATCGATGACTCTTAAACCCGCATTATGTATTAGAAAATCTATTCAGACTCTAAACTACTGCAAATCAGAAGCTTCGCCTATTTATTTTCTGTAACCGTAGCGATGCTACGCTTTTCGAATATAAATAGCAAATTTATTGTAATTTAGCTTCTCACAACGAAGTTCTAATGTATAATTCAGGTTAAATTATAGCAAACTAAAAAAGAGGATATTATTTTGAAGTGTGGAGAAGAAGCCCATTAATATTTAATAACTTAAATTTATAAAATATGCATAATACAATATACATATATATAAATAATATTA
>DAIPYV010000270.1:0-3489 GCA_036782555.1 Saprospiraceae bacterium | reverse complement strand
TGGATTAACTAAGAGATTTAATCTGATTTTTAAATTTTTGTCATGTGCTTAGAATAATTTTATAATATGGCTTTGAAAAGTATTTTTATTTATAAAAAATAACAATGAAATATCTAACGTGTCAACTCATCTAAAAACTTTTTCAAAGCACGTCCTCTGTGACTTATTTCATTTTTTTGTTCTTTTTCCATCTGCGCGAAAGAAATATCAAAGCCTTCAGGTATAAATATGGGGTCATACCCAAACCCACCAGTTCCCATTTTTTCAGTGCTGATGGCTCCATTAATGAAACCTTCAAAAAAATATTCTTGGCCATCATTTATGTAAGCGATGACTGTTCTGAATCGTGCATTCCTATTTTTTTTATCCTTAAGATTCATTAACAACTTATCTATGTTAGCCTCTGCATCATTATGTGGGCCTGCATATCTGGCTGAAAATACACCAGGTGCGTTATTAAGTGCTTTTACTTCGAGACCAGTATCTTCTGCGATAACAGGTTTTTTAAGTATGTCGTATAAGAACTTAGCTTTTATGAGGGCATTTTCTTCAAGTGTACTCCCTGTTTCGGGTATATCTTCATGAAAATTTAAGTCTTTGAGACCTAATACCTCTGTATTGGGGAGCATTTCTCTTATTTCATTTAGCTTATGGGCGTTACTTGTTGCTATTATAAGTGTTTTCATTTTTTAAGTTATTGTAAGAACTTATTTTTAAGACAATTCCATAGATTTTGTTTTTTAGTGGCTTGCGTTCTGATGGTGCCAAGATCATCAACAAACAGCGCCCAAATTGTTTCAAAATTTATGGGTTTGTAGTATTGGTAAGGAACAGAAAATCCTAATTGGGAGGGTGGAATACCAAAAGAAATAATATTTTTTATTTCTATGTCCAATTGTGATAGATTAAAAGTGCCTCCATTAGTAATAATTAAAAGGCGTACATCTGAGTGACTATCATGATGAATGGCTGATAACATTTTGTTGAGCATAGTAGTATCCTCATTATTCATTGAATTTTTTTCTGTAATAACGAGTAAATGTTTTAAACCTTGGCCTATGATTTCATAGGCGCCTTGACTATTATCTGGTATATGAAATGTGACGTCAGTATGAGTTAGCACAAAATTAAATATTTTAAATTTGAATATTTAAGAATAATATATTTTTTACAAGCTGTTTAATGAATTGATTCCAAATTAAGTTTTGCTAAACTTACAATTCTAACATGTCAAAAATATTAAAAAAACATTAGAACAATAAAACATTTATTAACCTAAAATAGTTTACAGAATGAAACCATCAATTGCTAACCCAAAAAAATAAGTATGTCTTACACCTTTAAAGTCACTAAAAAAGAAATTTCAGAAGTAAAAAAACTCGACTTTGATAATATTCCATTTGGTAAAGTTTTTACAGATCATATGTTTATGATGGATTATATCGATGGTCAATGGACAAATTTTGAGATAAGACCTGTTGCAGAAATTCCAACCCATCCAGGAAACTTAGCTTGGCACTATGGACAGTCTATTTTTGAAGGTATGAAAGCGACTAGAGATGAAGCGGGTACACCGTTATTATTCAGACCGGAGATGCATTCTCAACGTATCAATGCATCAGCTAGAAGAATGTGTATGCCTGAGATACCAGAAGATTTATTCCTTAAAGCCGTTCATCATATCGTAGCGATGGAATCTGCATGGATTCCTCCTCAAGCGGGTTCAGCCCTCTACATTAGACCATTTATGTATGCTACAGACCACACTATTGGGGTGAGGCCTTCAGATACGTACAAATTTGTTATATTCACAATGCCAGTAGGCCCATATTATACAAAACCTGTGAAATTGTGGGCTCAAGATACGTATGTGCGTGCTGTAGTAGGTGGAGTAGGAGAGGCCAAAACAGCTGGAAATTATGCGGCTTCATTAATGCCGGCAAGAATGGCGGTTAAAGAAGGTTACGACCAAGTGATGTGGTTAGATGCTATTCATAAAAAGTACGTTCAAGAGGTGGGTACTATGAATATTTTCTTCGTTATCAACGACGAAATCATTACCCCGGAATTAGATGGAGCGATATTGGCTGGAATTACGAGAGATAGCCTCATACGTATACTTATTGATCATGGATATAAAGTGACTGAACGACCTATCACTATTGATGAAGTTATAGAGGCTGGAGAAAATGGTCACTTGACTGAAATTTTTGGTTCTGGTACAGCTGCCGTTATTTCAGCTGTATCCCATCTTAAGTATAAAGACAAAGTCATCACACTAGATACAGATAAGCGACCGATAGGTTCATGGGCCTATCAATATGTCAATGGACTAAGAAATAGAACGATTGAAGACAAGAACGGTTGGGTAATTCCAGCTAATTCTGAATTTTAGTACTATTTTTTGAATTTTTGCTATTTATTTAGGCTAAGTCGAATCGTTTATTGAATAAAAAAACAAACTCAGAATTAGTAAACCTGTCTAATTCTGGGTTTATTAAATCATAAACGCAAATTTCATCGATAAATCAATGCTATATTTTTTTATGCTGATATCGCTTCAGGCTCTTGTTGACTCAAACAATGAAAACTGCCCAATCCCCAAATAATGTCTGTAGAATCTATGCCTATCACTTCTCTATCAGGAAAACACTCTTGTAAGATGTCTATGGCCTCTGTATCATTTTTGTCATCTCTGAATGTAGGAACTATGACACTTTTATTGGCAATGTAAAAATTGGCATAAGATGCTGGCAAACGTTCTCCTTCATATTCCACAGGAGTGGGCATAGGAAGTTCGATGATATTAAGAGATCTATCATCAGCCAATCTCATTTTTTTGAGGAGCTTTAGATTGTCTTGAAGGATGTCGTAATTATCATCTTGTCGGTTTTTTTCGATGACTGTCACCACAGTATCTTCATTGACAAATCGGGTGATATCGTCTATGTGTCCATCTGTATCATCTCCAATGATGCCTTCGTCAAGCCACAAAATATGATTAACACCATAATATTCTACTAGATAATTTTCTATTTCATATTGTGATAAATGTGGATTTCTATTGGGATTAAGTAAACAAGCTGTTGTGGTCAATACTGTGCCCTTTCCATTAAATTCTACACTTCCGCCTTCCATGACTATACCAGGATGGAAGACTTGTAGGCCCAATTTTTCGCCGATGAGGGTCGGTATGACGTCGTCTAAATCATAGGGTGGGTACTTATCGCCCCATGCATTATAACCCCAATCGACGATGGCCTTATCTTGACGTTCGTTATGAATTAAAAAAGCGGGTCCGTGATCTCTACACCAGGCATCATTGGTAGGGTGGTGGTAAAAAGTGATGTTGTTGAGTATGTCAGAGAAGTCAGAAATAGATACCATATAAATAGCTACAGCCAATTTTTGACGGGCATCGTTTTCCATAGATAGGTCTATGACATTTATACATACTTGCTGATGGCGAGCCACTCTTAAGACAAATTC
>DAIPYV010000269.1:0-3498 GCA_036782555.1 Saprospiraceae bacterium | reverse complement strand
TAACTTTGCATCTGTTAGTGTAGATATAAATTACACCGGAATGAGGGGAATATTATTTGAAGGGAAATGTTTGTATGTGGACTTTATTTGAAGTAACGGTCAAGTGTAAGCACAGTATAGGGGAGTTTAGCCGGCATGATCGCTATGTACATTGTTAGTGGTAGTAATTCTTTGATTTAAATGTGATTTCAATTGTTCTATTAGATGTTTACTTTCATTAGTTTTCAACTTTTCAAAAGATTCAATTATTAAATTATGACTTATTTTGTAATTATCAATTTTTGAAATTAAGATGCAACTGGGTTTAATGCCTAGGTTTATATAAGCCATTAATTTATGATGGCCATCTAATAAAAAATGGATACAACTTTCTACAGCTTTTAATAAAATAATCTGAGGTCTATCCCCATTTTTGATTGGTATTTCATATTCTTCAATAGTTATCACGTCAGTTGACTATTGGATTGCAAATAAAAAAGGTGGATATCCGCCTGCCCAGCAACCAATCATTGTCTCTTCATTCCCATTTTGAATAACATTAGAAACACCAGGTTTAACAAGATCAAATTGTTCGTATGCTTCAAAAACCTCTACTTTGTATTCTCCATTGCTAAATGAATTTAATAGCGGCCTAATAAGTTGCTCAAGATTGTCTTGTTTTATTTCTCCTTTTGTTAGTTTATCATTTAATTTCCAATATGCTTCTTAAAAAAAATTGGATGGCTTGATATTGAGCCCATAAAATAATTCATCAACGAAATCCAATTCATCTCCCAAGACAAAACTTTACTTCGATTTTTAGATTGAAAAATTGTACAATCCTTATCTCCAACAAGGTTAAATTCATTTATTCCATTTTCAATATTAAATATCGTCATTATTTATTTTTATGAACACTAATCGTTTTAAGAAGGACTACTCATAAAGAAAGCTACTTAAAGTAAGTTTTATAACTCTACAGATGTAGATATACGGTTATCAATTATAGCTGTATTTCTTATGCAGGTGAAAGTCAGCACAGCGCGACTGTTACTTTGTCCTGACCGATAGAGACTCATGTGCTATACTGATTATCTTTACCTTCTGCCTAATGCTTTAGTAAAGACTAATGATGCACTAAAAAATCCCCACTTGGACTAACCATTAGTCAAAAATAAAAATATTTGATATATAAACCCGATGGTCCCATTTGTAAACCGACAACTATGAGTACATCAAATCGTATTTCAAATCTTCTGCCTCCCCAAACAGGTGATTAAAACTTAAATCCAAATGTCAGATTAGCTCTTGTTCTTCTTGTATTAATATTGGCTAATGGATCTAATGTTACATCCGATACCGTATAAGGCAAGTACCCTTCATCCAATGAAGAATATCTTATACCTAAATCCATGAAAAAGCTATCTTCCCTATATCCCAATCCAGCTGATAGCACTCTATTTGGCTTTTGTTTTACTTCATTCCCACTGTTATCTTCAAATATAAAAGGATTATATTCAAATCCTATACCTGCTCTAACTCTCACCTTATCAAATGCCAGCTCTCCCCCAACCCTATAGTTCCACACAGATTGAAGGTCTTCCCTTATTGTTCTGTTTACAAAATCTGTATAACGCTGTTCGTCAATGGAATCGTCAAAAGCCGTGCCGTTGTATCGTGCGTAGGTATAACCTACATTTTCTATATCTAAATTTATAAAACCCTGTAATACCTCTGTAGAAAAAGTCTGACCTACACTCAATAATAATCTTTGGGGTGTAGATATCCTATATCTAAAGTTGCCCAGAGGGGATGAAAACCCATTGGAAATAACGGAATTACTCTGAATGTAGGAGTACTCCATAAAATTGTCATAGTCGTCTGAAAATCTATACCAAGTAGGTGTATGAAAAGTCCCCCCGACCCTAAGCCCAAACGGTAATCTCACACGTGCCCCCAATTTAGCATTGAACCCTATACCTGAAGTACTGAGCCTTTCTACATACTCTAAACTATTAAAGACAGGAATAAAACCATCTCTATCCTCTTCAATGTAAGTTTTGACTTGCTCAAAAGAACCAAAAGGCATAGCCGCAGAAAGACCAAAACTCAACATATTGTTCACTTCAAAGGCATAACCCATAGTCAGTTCGTTGATGCCTCCCTTTTGACTGATGTTTTGAGACCTATTAACCTCATAATCAGGTTTATCAAAATCTGTAAAATATGTCCTTTCCCCTACTGGATAAATAGCACCGACATCAAAAGCCAAACCAGAATCAAAATCACTCAATTGGTCAGGTGTATTTCCATTGGCTAGTTCCATAAAATATTCTGTAATTGATCCTAGTATAACTCCTTCCAATTGCGCATTGCGTCTAAAGTCTGCTATTCTAGAAAAACCAATAGAAAAAACAGATGAAGTAAATGTACTTCCTGGGTCTGATGCTATGACAAAACCTATATTGTCTATACCTATTTTTAGACCATTGTCTGTCATTAAATTATTTCTGTCATTGACAAAGAAAGCATCAGATTTATGAAACATCAATGAAGGTGTAAATGTGAATTCTGATTTTCTAAAGTCAGCCATACCCGCTGGATTGATATTGAGTACACTAAAATCACCACCCATAGCTCCGAAGGAGCTACCCACACCTACCATGCGCGCTGAACCTAAATTATCAACAGTGGACCAACGTAGTACGTCATTAATGTTTTGGGCTGACAAAGATAAAGTCAAAAACAAAGTAAATATAGATAAGGTATATCTCATATGTATAGATTTAAATTATTTTAAGATTTGATTTATGAATGAAAACTTATATGAATATTAAAAAATAAGCTATTAAAAAGAAAGGCTGATGCATACGGATATGTTCAGCCTTTCTAATGCTTTTTACTAACATTTATTTATTATTATCCTCCTCTTCTAGATCCTGAAGAGCTTCTTGAAGAACCCCCTCCCGATGAGCTTCTACTTGAAGATCCTGAGTTAAAACTTCCCGATGAACTTCTACTAGAAGACCCTGAGTTAAATCCACTACTACTTCTTGAAGAGCTGCCGCTAGATGAACCTCTACTAGGTGTATCAAAACTACTTCTGCTGCTTCCAGAATTATTGCTTCGTGAAGATCCTGAATCCCAACTACTTCTAGATGGAGTAGAAGATGGCGCTCTATCTACACTTCTATTGGACCTACTAGGAGCGGTAGATGGTGCGGTACTTCTACGGCTTTGAGTTGGCTCAGTAGCGCTATTTGATCTCGTAGAAGGTCGTCTACTATTATCTTCGTAGATTCTTGATCTCGAAGTGCGGTTAGTATTTTCAGTAGAATTGATATCACCGCGATAGCTCCTACTACTACTTCTTGTGCTTGTCTGAGGATCTCCTGAATTGACAGATGAAGCTGCTTGATCAGGGTTATTGTCTACAGCTCTTCTCGGAGATGTATCCCTACCTCTAGTGGAAGTGGTAAGAGAACCATCTCTACGACTACCATACACAGAATTATTACG
>DAIPYV010000268.1:0-3516 GCA_036782555.1 Saprospiraceae bacterium | reverse complement strand
CAGCATTTATTGTATAGGGAAATGGTATACCTGACAAGGATTTTACTCTGTAGTAAAGGTCTCCGTAATAAAGTGTTGTAAAAGTGTACTGAATCACGCTATTTGGTATTTCTGTAATTAAATACTTCACATCCACTATTTCTGATTTGGTGGGATTCGTTGGATTACTAATGGATATATATGGTATATCTTCTCTGCCTTTTACCCCTCCAGAGATTGAATATCGAAAACCTAATTCTGAGAGTCGTATGGCAGGAACAGCCAAATCTGTATAGTTTATGCCATGCCTAAGATCTTTAAATTGTGCATGCATGGTAAACGTTTCTCTAAAAAAAGCTTCAATTTCAGCAGTGAAATCTAAGAATTTTAATGCTTTAAAGTGATCCAATACATAGATATGCGGTGGCGGTTCTACACAATTTCTTTGGCATGGTTCTGTACATCCATCAGTATTGATATATCCCCCTTTATATCCACATTTTTTCTGCCATTGTTGAAAAGCAAATTTTAAATTAATGATAAAAAAACTATTTATCGATAAACTGCTATTAAATATATCATTCCACACATCAGAACAAGTTTGGATTTGTGGAATGTACATGAGCAAGTCGTTGGAAAATTCGTCAACTAGGGTAATTTTATCTAAAAGAATATAATCTTCCGTAGGTTTAATGTTTACATGAAACACCTGCGGTGTTTCTCTGACAACAAATTTTTGGGTTTTATTGCCCAAATGATAACCTAGGTAACTATCTTCAATATACCTAGCAGGATATGTCCCGAAAACCATAGGAATAGTTTTATTTATGTCCCAATTGTATTCCAGAAAAATATCAGGCAGCTTTAAACATACTCTATTGTCATATGTTAAAATATGCTCAATAAAATTTTTTCCAAAAATACCATTCACTTCCTTGTCATTGATATCATTCAAAAATGTCTTCAGAGTAGTGCCATTTTTTAAAACCTTGTCATCTGCATGTTTCAGAAGTAAACATTCTTCAAAATAATTTCCATTTTTAGATTTTGTCCCGAAGTTCATTTTAAAATAACTTCTAAACTCATCATCATTAAATGCTATGGATACTACTTTTGCTAAAGCCAACCTCATTTTCACTAAGTCTCGGAGGTCTTGTTCTTTTTCCAAACTCATTTCATTGATTGTAATGAAGTTCAAAGAACTGTGTATCCATCCGACCAAGAACATATTTTATGAGAAAAAAGAAGTCCGTAAGTTTGCATCAAAAAAACAAATGCGGTATAAAAAAGATCAAATCAAAACATGGGTGACTAAGTTTAAACAATCTGGACAAAGTGTAGCACAGTTCAGTAAAGATAAACCATTTCACATCTCTACTTTATCTTATTGGTTACGCAAGTATGATCATGGTTCGTCCTTCATGGAGATAAAACCAATTGCAATACCTTCACTGTCTCCCATAGAGATAAGACGACCTGATGGGGTAGTCATTTCTATTGCTAACGAATTAACCATTGTGGATATCCTACAGCTAATGAAATGTTAGGTTTCAATGCACATCAGCGATACATGGTTTATAAAGACAGTGTAGATATGCGCAAAGGTGTATACGGACTTTGTGGTTTAATAATTAATGAACTAAAGGAGAACCCAAGTAATGGTACAGTGTACGTATTTTTTTCAAAGAGCTATCAAACAGTAAAAATATTAGTTTGGGACAAAGATGGCTTTGTGGTGTATGGCAAGTGGCTAGCACGAGGCAGATTTGAAAATGTACAATCAGTCATAGAGGGCAAAGCAGGCGAGTTGTCCTACCAATACCTCATCATGATACTCAGTGGAGTAAGTCTAATAGGTGTCAAGCAAAGACCAAGATATAAGCTTGAAACTATAACAGAAAGAGCTTAACAAAACCCTTAAAAAAAAAGTAAAATATTACAAAAAAAAGTATGTATAATATTGGTATATTAGAAGGATAATTCATATCTTTATACCATGAATTACGAAGCAGAAATAGCACAAAGAGATCAAAAAATAATGGCATTTGAAGCGCAGGCCGCCCAAATGCAGCAGAAAATTATTGATCTAACTTACCAGCTAGAAAAGCTTCAACGTATGTTGTTTGGTAAAAAAGCAGAGAGATTTGTATCAGCCCCTTACGACGGCCCAAATCTGTTTAGCTGCCTTGAAACCGAACAGCCACCACAAGTGCAAGCAGAGCCAGTAGCCGTCACACATGTACCAGCACACAATAGGAAGAAAACAAACCAAAAAGGCAAAACTCTCTTAGAGAAACTACCTAGTGACATCTCTGTAGATGAGACAGTACTTGAACCAAGTGAAAAGTCTGAGCAATCAGTTTATATGGGTGCCGAGATTCAACGTAAATTGGCCTATAAGCCTGGTAAGTTTTACATAAAACAACTCAATAGACCTAAGTACGTAGATAGACAAACGGGCAAAATCTATATCGCAGTAAAACCCAATGAGGCCATAGAAAGATGTGAAGCAGATACGTCCTTGATAGTCGATGTAGTAGTGTCAAAATTTGTAGATCACATACCCGAATACCGTAAGCAACAACAGTACAAAAGAGATGGTGTGGTGATACCTTCAAGTACGATGAATGACTGGACACACCGAACAGCCGAGTACCTCAAGCCAGTAGCCGAAGCTATTAAACAAGCCATTGTTGGTACAAAATATGTACAAGTAGATGAGTCTACCATAAAAGTAATGCAAAAAGACAAAACCAAAATAGGTTATATGTGGGTGATCAATAGCCCACAATTACGCATGAGCTATTTTGACTTTTATGAAGGTAGAGGCAGTAATATACCAAAGTTGATGCTGGAAAATTATGAAGGCGACTTACAGTCCGATGGGTATAACGCATACGAAGTATTAGAAAAAGTTAATAGTAACATGAACTACTTCAACTGCTGGGCCCATGCGAGGAGAAAATTTGAAGATAGTCTCAACTATAATAAAGAATTAAGTGACATTGTGCTAACAAAAATCCAGAAATTGTACAAAGTAGAGCAAAGGTGTCGCGATGAAAACCTCAATGATGATGAGCGAAAATCGAAACGGCAAGAAATGTCCAAACCTATATTACAAGAACTCAAAGAATACCTAGATCACCAAGCTCTCGTACAGATAAGTGGAACTCCAATATCTAAGGCCATCGGCTACACGCTTAACAGATGGGCCAAACTCATAGCTTATGTAGATCATGGCCACATAGAAATAGATAACAACTTAGTGGAAAACGCCATTCGTCCTTTAGCACTGGGCAGGAAAAATTATTTGTTTGCAGGCTCCAAAAATGCTGCTAAGAACATAGGAATATATTACACTATTTTTTCATCATGCAAGGCCTTACATATCAATCCCACAACGTATCTAATGTGGGTACTCAAAGAGTTGCCAAATCAAACCATCAAAGACATAGCTAAATTTACCCCAGAAGCTTATGCAAAATTACATTCTAACTAAAAGGTAGTTCGTCGGATGCATACAGTAAGAGAATACTC
>DAIPYV010000267.1:0-3586 GCA_036782555.1 Saprospiraceae bacterium | reverse complement strand
GCCGTTCCGAAATCTACTATTATACAATGGGAATGAAAATTATGAATAGCTGCGTAGGCATTACACACCAAATCACTCCCAATTTCATACGGTTGAGGCACATCCAAGTCCAAATTTTTAATCAATTCTGGACTTATGACGATAGGTTGCCTACCAATGGCATTATACACTGCTTCTTTAATTAAAGAATTGAGGTCAGGAACGACGCTGCTGAGACCACATAGACGAATATCATGAGAAGTGATTCCCCATTCTAAAAATATATTTTTCAGCCCGCTTTCATAATAAAATGCAGGTTGTTGATCTTTGGTTTCGTACCTAAAAGTATGAAGCCACTCCACACCATTGTGGAGTCCTACAACGATATTGGAGTTACCTATATCTATGGATAAAAACATAATTAATATTGAGCGACAAATTTAGTTTATTTTTTGATTTTTATATGAATAATTGAGTAAATAATGAATGAGTCTATAAATTGTCTATGATGTGGCTTCAAATGATTTTTAACAAAAATAAATATTATCTTACTTTTATATTTTAAAACTCTATTTATCATATCTTTGTGGTTTATTTATTTAACAAAAAATTATCCTAATGAAAAGTTGGCCTCTTATTTTATGCAGTTTAGGTCTTATATTTGCGATCTTTTCGTGCAAAAACACACCAAAAACAGAAGAAATGACAAACAATAGTTTATTACTCAAGCAGCAAGATATACCGTTTCCCGTTGCGGAAAAAGTCCAACACACTTATGATATCCACGGCATCACCATAGAGGACGATTACCATTGGATGCGGTTATCTGATGCCCAAAAGGAGTCTGAAACGCCGGATACTCAGACTCAAAAAGTATTGGACTACCTTAATGCTGAAAATGCTTATCGCGAAAAAATGATGGCGCACAGCAAGCAATTCCAAGATAATCTTTTTGAAGAGATAAAAGGACGTATCAAACAAACTGACATGTCTGTGCCTTATAAAGAGAATGGCTACTATTATATCACACGGTACGAAGAAGGCAAAGAATATCCTATACATAGTCGCAAAAAGGACAATATGGATGCACCCGAAGAGATATTACTCAACGTCAACGAATTGGCAGAAGGTAAGGCTTACTATGCAGTGGGTGGTAGAACAGTCAGTCTTGACAATAAAATATTGGCTTATAGTGAGGATGTGGTGAGTAGAAGACAATATACCATCAAATTCAAAAACTTAGAGACGGGCCAACTTTTTGAGGATAAAATACCCAATACGACTGGTGGTATCGTGTGGGGCAATGACAACAAGACAGTCTTTTATACACTCAAAGATGAGGCACTCCGCTCGTTTAAAATCATGCGCCACACATTGGGAACACCAACAAAAAATGATGTTTTAGTTTATCACGAAAAAGATGAACTATTTAGTACTTATATATACAAAACGAAGTCTAAAAAATATCTTGTTATAGGCTCATCAGCAACCTTGGCCAATGAATATCGCATATTGGAGGCTGATAATCCTACGGGAACATTTAAATTATTTGATGCCCGGGAGCGTATGTTGGAATATGATATTAGCCACTTTGGTGACCATTGGTATATCCGTACCAATAAAGATGGAGCACAAAATTTCAAAATAATGCAAACACCAGAAACGGCTACTTCAAAGGAAAATTGGACTGATTTAATGCCATATGACAAAAATTTATACATAGAGGATGTGAGTCCATTTAAAGATTTTATGGTCATTTCTGTAAGAAAAGATGGAATTACACAGCTCAATATTCGTCCATGGGATGGTAGCGATGCACACTATATACAATTTAAGGACGCTTCTTACACGGCTTATTTGACAGCCAATCCTGAATTTGACACACCAGTGATTCGATTGGATTATACTTCTATGACCACACCTAATACTACTTTTGATTACAACGTGATGGACAAATCATTTACTCAGCTCAAACAACAAGAAGTACTCGGTGAGTTTAATGCAGATGACTATGTGTCCGAAAGACTTATGGTCAAAGCTGAAGATGGCGCTATGATACCTATGTCTATTGTGTACAAGAAAGGGTTTGAAAAAAATGGAACACAGCCCGTACTTTTATACGCCTATGGCTCTTATGGATATAGCATGGACCCTTATTTTTCTTCAGTGCGATTGAGCCTTCTGAATAGAGGTTTTGCCTTTGCCATAGCACACATTAGAGGTGGTCAAGAGATGGGTCGTCAATGGTATGAGGATGGTAAGTTTCTAAAGAAGAAAAATACATTTACAGACTTTATAGCCTGTGGACGCTATCTGGTGACTGAAAAGTACGCTTCTCCTGGTAAACTATACGCACAAGGTGGCAGTGCAGGAGGCCTCTTGATGGGAGCTGTAATGAATATGGCGCCAGATTTATGGAGTGGTATCATAGCTGATGTACCTTTTGTAGATGTGATTAATACCATGCTGGACGAGACAATCCCTCTCACTGTAGGTGAGTACGATGAGTGGGGCAATCCCAATGATAAGACCTATTTTGATTATATGCGCTCCTACTCGCCATACGATAATGTAGAAGCAAAAAATTATCCACCTACATTTGTGACTACTGGTTATTGGGATTCGCAAGTACAATATTGGGAACCCGCTAAATGGGTAGCCAAACTACGTGACAAAAAGACCGATAAAAATCCGATACTCATGTATTGTAACATGGATACAGGTCATGGTGGTGCTTCAGGTAGATTTAGCCGATTAAAAGAGGTGGCAATGCAATACACATTCTTGTTGGATTTGGCGGGGAAGATGGAGTAAGATGATAAGCCATTAACCTAAAGTTTCTCTAAATATATGGATAATGTACATGACAAATATGTAAAAGAAAAGCTTCTCAATAAGCAAAACGCCATTGATTTCCTCAAAGTAGCTCTTCCAGATAATTTGCTGGCTCAGTTAAATTTAGAGACCCTGATATCTACACAAAGTACTTTTGTATCGGAACATAACAGAGAGATTTTTTCTGACATAATCTTTGAATGTAATAGAATAGATGGTGAGGAAGTGTATTGCAATATTTTGATTGAGCACAAAAGCTATAAAGATACTAAAGTGGCTTTTCAAATAGGTGGATATCTTATGGCAGCCTATAACCAACAGATAAAGAATGGTGATAATTTCAAACCTATTATACCTATTCTTTTTTACCATCATCAAAGTCAATGGGATTTTCACAATATGGAGACATTTTTCACTAATGTTCCTGATGACTTTAAGCGATATATTCCAAAATTTGAAATAATATTTTTTGATGTAAAAAACCTATCTGATGATGTGATTATTAATGTCCGAAATATAGCTATAGTGACTATGCTATTGACACAAAAGCACATTAAAAACATTGAAGATTTACTAGATAAGTTATCTAATATCTATGAGGCGCTACAAACTCAAGAAGAGCGGAACAATTTTAAACAAAATATCGTTTACATCATTAAGATAGCAGATAAAAGGCAAAACATAATTGAAATTTTAAACAAAAAAATTGATAAACCCATAAATAAAGTAGTCATGTCACTTTACGAAGAAATCACATTAAAAGGTGTTGAAG
>DAIPYV010000266.1:0-3591 GCA_036782555.1 Saprospiraceae bacterium | reverse complement strand
TGGTATTGGATGCCAGATTTGTTTGAGCAGTTTTTTGCTGACTTTGGCAAACGAAGAGAGGATATGTACGAACTCATCAACTTAGACCCACAGTTTGATATGGTATTTGATGATAGGACTGTTTCCATTCCTTCGTCTTATGAGGAGCTCAAAGATCTTTTCGAGAGTTTAGAGCCCGGCTCAGCAGTGCAGTTGGACAAGTTTATGGCTGAGGCCCAATATAAATATGAAGTGGGCATGCAAGAGTTTGTCAACAAGCCCTGTCATTCGTGGTTTGAATTTATGTCACTCAAGATTGTCAAAAGCGCATTCAAACTAGACTTGTTAACAGATTTCAGATCTCATGTGCGCAAGCATTTTAAAAATCCTAAATTGGTTTCTCTCATGGAATTTCCAGTTTTGTTTTTAGGAGCCATGCCCGATAATATACCCGCTTTGTATAGCCTCATGAACTATGGTGGATTGAAATTAGGCACTTGGTACCCAATGGGAGGATTTATTAAAATCATTGAAGCTATGCAGTCTATAGCGGAAGAGTTGGGCGTAGTCTTTCATTTTGATGCAGATGTCTCTTCCATAAATGTAGAAGATGGTCAAGCGGAATCTTTGACGGTAAATGGTGTAAATCACTATTTTGACGCTATCATTGCCTCATCGGATTATCATCATACTGAACAAAAACTCCTAAAGCCAGAATATAGAAATTATACCGAAGAATATTGGGACAAAAAAACATTTGCTCCTTCTTGCTTGATCTATTATTTGGGTATCAAAGGCACTGTAGAGAATATCAAACACCACTCTTTGTTTTTTGAACATAGTTTAGACAATCATGCTGTGGAAATATACAAAACTAAGGTATGGCCAGAAAAACCTTTGTTTTATGTGTGCTGTCCGTCCAAAACTGATGCTACAGTAGCACCAGAGGGCAACGAAAATATCTTTTTGTTGATGCCTGTGGCTCCGGGTATAGAAGACAATGAAAGCATCAGAGAAACTTACTTTAAGGATATGATAACTCGTCTAGAAAAACAAACGAGCACTAAAGATTTATTGTCAAGAATTGAATACAAAAAGGGCTATTGTATCAATGATTTTATGTCAGATTACAATGCCTATAAAGGCAATGCCTACGGATTGGCCAATACATTGATGCAAACGGCGGTTTTAAAACCTTCGTTGCGCAACAAAAAGATTTCTAATTTATTATATACAGGACAACTGACCGTGCCTGGCCCTGGTGTACCGCCCTCATTAATATCGGGTAAGATAGCCGCCGAGGAAGTCCACAAAATAAAAACGAAAAGACATGAAGCAGTTATATGACCAATTAGCTTATGACATAAGTGAAGTTACTACAAAAAAGTATAGCACGAGTTTTTCATTAGGTATCTCTACTTTGGCCAAAGAACTTAGAGCGCCAATTTTTGCTATTTATGGATTTGTCCGTTTGGCGGATGAGATAGTGGATAGTTTTCATGGATATGACAAAGAATGTCTTATGAAAAAAATGAGACAAGACACCGTAGATTCCATAAATCAGGGTATTTCTATCAATCCCATACTACAATCTTTTCAGGACACCTATAATAAGTACAATATTCCATGGGAATTGGTAGATACTTTTCTCAAAAGCATGGAAATGGACCTTGAAGAAATTGATTATGATTCTGAAACATATAAACAATATATCTTAGGGTCTGCTGAGGTGGTAGGTCTGATGTGTCTGAAAGTATTCGTCTATGGTGATGAAAAGGAATATGAAAGACTCAAACCTCATGCCATGATGTTGGGTTCGGCATTTCAAAAAATAAATTTTCTTAGAGACCTCAAGGATGATTACCAATTGTTAGGAAGAACATATTTTCCTAATGTAGAGATGTCCGATTTTAATGCAGAAACCAAAAAAGCATTGGAAGCTGAAGTGGAATCGGAATTTGTAGCGGCATTAGAAGGTATCAAAATGTTACCAAAGTCGTCTCGAATGGGTGTTTATTTGGCTTATACTTATTATAGGTCTTTACTCAATAAAATCAAGAAAACTTCTCCTCAAACTATAGTTAATCAAAGAATTCGTATTCCTAACAGTAAAAAGGTATCATTAATGATGGGCAGTTATTTGAAAGTAAAAATGGCAATGCTATAAACAAATTGAAAGGATATCGATTTATTAATTACAAACTCTTTCTTTATAAAAACATAACTTTGTATGGTGTATTTTCTAATAATTTTTTTTACATTCTTTACCATGGAAGGTGTCACATGGTTGACGCACAAATATGTTATGCATGGATTTTTATGGTATCTTCACAGAGATCATCATGACCATGAGCACGAAGGTGCATTGGAAAAGAACGACTATTTCTTTATCATTTTTGCTTTTCCAGCAGCATATTTAGTGATTACGGGACTCAATGATCCCACTTTATGGTACCTTGCACCCATTGGCATAGGTATTACACTTTATGGCTTAGCTTACTTTTTAGTGCATGATATTTTTATTCACCAAAGGCTAAAAATATTTAGAAATGCAGAAAATTGGTACCTTAAAGGCATCCGTCGTGCGCACAAACAACACCACAAACACATCAATAAAGAAGATGGTGAGTGTTTTGGGTTTCTCTATGTACCTATCAAATATTTTAAGATGTACATGAAATGAGATTTTTTAGATTAAACCTGCAATTAAATAAAATTGTAGTTCTTAAAAAAAAGGGATAACTAATATTATTGATATGAGTGACTAAAAATTTAGTTATACTGAGTTATGAAAAAAGTAGAAATAATAGATTTAAGTCAAGAAATTTATAATGGAATGCCTGTTTTTAATGGTCTTCCAGAGGTCAATATCAGTGTTCACTCGACTTATGAGGAATGGGAAGGTGATAATAAATCGACTACACGCACGCCCAGCGTTCTAAAAATGGAATTGGGAGAACACACTGGAACCTACGTAGATGCACTCAATTATATGGGGAAGAAGTTCATAGGAAAATCTATTGATACTATGCCCCTTTCAATGTTTTATACAGAAGGGATTTGTTTAGATTTCACACATAAGGGTCTTTCAGAATTAATAACTTCTGATGAAATAGAGACAGCCCTAAACAATGAAAATTTAACAATTAATAAAGGAGATACTATATTGCTGTGCACAAATCATTTTAAAAAGTATTTTGGTACGGAAAACTGGGGAAATGGTCCAGGAATTACAGCCGAAGCCGCTCTATGGTTAGGACAAAAAGGTATTTCAGCTTTTGGAGTAGAAACAATGTCGCCAGGTGTTCGAAAAATATCTAATAAAGAGGTTCATGAAACTTGTGGCGAATTGGGATTTACACACTATGAAAACTTGATTAATCTTGATAAATTATTAGGTCGAGGACGGTTTCGATTTATCGCTTTCCCATTAAAAATCAGAGGAGGCACAGGTTCACCTGTGAGAGCAGTTGCTGTATTTGAATGAGGAAGATTATTGTAAACGATCTATTATATTCGTCATAAGTTCAAATCAATTTATACATATTATAATGTAAAATGCATAATTCCATCTAACTTAATGCAACACCTTGATTATCAATCAATAAAAAT
>DAIPYV010000265.1:0-3650 GCA_036782555.1 Saprospiraceae bacterium | reverse complement strand
CCTTCGGTAGTCTCAATATCTACACTCAGCTGTATATCATAATTTTTGGCCCCTTGATATTTTAAATAGGGTAGAACTTCGGGACTTTGTTCAGGACCATCTATTCTAAAATGCTCCAAAGCTTCAAGAGTGACTATCCATGGTGAGACAGTTGATGCAAAGTTTTTGGCTAAAAATGGACCTAAGGGCACGTATTCCCATTTTTGGATATCACGAGCAGACCAATCATTGAAAAGCATAAGACCAAAGATATAATCTTCGGCTTTATCGGTGGATATGGTTTCGCCCATTTGTGTATCTTTGCCTATGACAAAACCCATTTCCAACTCAAAGTCCAACATTTTGGATGGTCCAAAGACTGGCGTGGTGGCGTCATTGGGCAATGTCTGTCCGGATGGCCTATAAATAGGAACTCCAGACGGAATAATAGAGGACGCTCTACCATGATAGCCTACTGGTAAGTGCAACCAATTGGGTAATAAAGCATTGGCCGGATCACGAAACATCATACCCACATTGGTAGCGTGTTCTTTACTGCTATAAAAATCAGTGTAATCTCCGATATGTATTGGTAAAAGCATTTGGACTCTATCTTCTTCTATAAACATATCCGAACCGCGATGTACTTCATGGTCTAATATACCACCGATGCTTAACGCTTCTTGCAATATACTTCTAACTTGATTGGTAATAGCTTTGCCTAATGAGATAAAAGGATTGAGTGTTTTTTGATTGAATATGCCATGGGGTATTTCAAGGCTTTCAAATATACCAAAATTTTGGCACACTGCTAAATCTACTATGGTATCACCTATGCGTGTACAGGCACCTGTATAGTCATCTAATTTATAAACTCCAAAAGGTATGTTATGGATAGTAAAGTCACTATCTGGGGCTACTTCTAAAAATGATTGCATCAATATATATTTTGACCTATAAACCTATTTTGACATGTAATGGTTCACAGGTAGGACATGTTACTGATTTGAAATTTCTATTAATTTTAAACCATATAGGCACTTAGAAAAAATAAAATTTATCAAAATTGTGGTGTAACACTACTATTCAAAAATACAGCATTGGAAAACAAGAAAAGACCTTTGTCCCAAAACCCTCTGAAGAGAGGATTGTCTACAAAATATATGACAGAGCCTCGGCCGCTGGATGCCATGACCACGGTGGACGTTTGGCTTAAATCTTTCATTAATTCTTGTCCTACAAAACCATATGTGACCGGTTTTTCTGGTACTCTGACCACATTCCACATGTTTTTTTGATAAGGATACGTAGTCGATGAAGTGCGTAAACTATAATATGTTTTACCCATTCCATAGCCCAATGGATGTGTGTCGTCCACTTCGTTTTTGACTATGGCTCCTGCAGTCATCTTAGTCAAATAGTTACGTTCTACGTCTCCATATGTTTGAGTTCTATTGTCAAGAGACTCCTTTTCAGCATTGGCTTCTGATGCATTTTTATCTGCCTGAGTTGCAAATTTTTGAATACCTAAGGCTTCTCTATCTTTGAATTTATTGACTGCATCACCGATACAAATCAATCTGCCTCCATTACTCACCCATTCTGACAGTTTGGCTGCTGTGCCCTCATCAATAGAATACCATCCTTCTGGCAAAATAATGATGTTAAACTTGCTCAATTGCACTCTACCTATCTTGTCCCAATCTACCATTTGCAAAGGATAGTTGAGTGTCTGGTCAAAATAGTGCCACACTTCCCCCGCAGAATATTGACTGACGGAGCTGCCACTAAATGTTAAAGCGCGCGGAGCTTCTATATAGTCGTAATGTCCGCCACCTAAGTCACCTCCCGCATCAGACATGCCTGAGTAATGTTTATGGTAGTTGCTAAAGGAAAGAAGTTTCAATTGGTTTTCCATTACAGACTCGAAATCTGTGACCTTTCTATTATCATCTTTGTGTACAAAAATAGTGCCTTTAGAGACAGTTCGACCTCCAAAAGACGACTCTTTGACAGTCATACGCATCTTTAAGCCTTTTTTATGAAGTGCAGCCACTACTTGTGCAGAAGATAGGTCATTCCAAACTATTTCATAGCTGAATACAGGTTTGTTTTGCTTTGTGATAGCCTTATCTTTTGTTTTGTCTTGAGTCGTTTTTAATTTGATATCATTAGTGAATGCATAACATTCCAAACCATAGGCGAGTGGTAAAGACCACGCTGTGATATCATATGTCATAGAATCGCTCAATTCAGGTGTCTCTTCCATCAAAATCTGAAGTAAGGTGGATTTGGGCTGTTTAGCACTGAGTATAATGTCGCCTTCTTCTACGGAGACTTCTTTACTCCCTTTGGTTTGGTAGTGGTAACCTGAAAGTTTTTCACCACCTTTAGCATAGGTGTATTGAATCTTATTTTTATCCATTAAATCAGTAAATCGCACCGTTGCAGGGTGGTTTTTGAGAACATAACTTTTATAAACACCTTGTGGACTTTTTTGTGCGTCGGAATAGAATTTTTTGAATCCTGCCACGACATTTTTATGTTCAATAGCCGATTTTTCTACGGTAGATAAGGCTACAACAGTGTTGCGGTCTATCTTATCCTGAACAGTAAGTGTATCCCCGTTCCTAAGTAAAATAGCTCTACCGGAGGCAGTATTGCCAGCCATCTCGTAGGTCATTCCCACAGCGCCACTATAGGTAGGATAAGTATCTCCATAACTGGGATAGAATAAGTCAAAAACTTCACGTGTCCAATATAGCCAACCTTTTGAGTCGAAATATTGGGCGTGATTTTTTCCAATTTCCAATTGAAATTGTCGCTGAAAATCGGTCATAAACTTGTGGAATGGTTCTACCGCAGGTGCGAAATAATAGTTAGAATTATAGCCCATCTCATGAAAATCAGCGTGTACATGAGGCAACCAATCATTGTATATAGCCAACCTCAACTGTGATTCTTTTTGTGTTTGCCAGGCCCAGTCTCTATTAAGGTCAAACATATAGTGATTAGATCTGCCAGATGGCCACGACTCCATGTGTTCTCTATGTTCAGCGTCAGGAATCCACATTTGACTACTTGTGGTTTTGACAAAATGAATATATCTATCATATCCATCAGGATTGACGCAAGGGTCTAATACAACAACAACATTGTCAAAAACATTGGGATTTTCTTTTGATTTTTGGAGAAGTTCATAGACTATTTGTGGTATACTACCCGTAGTGCCCGCTTCATTACCATGTGTTCCGAAACTACACCACACCAAGGCTTTTTCTAATGTTTTATTGGGTTTTGTTTCACTCAATCCTGTATTGTAAAGATTGGTTTGTCTTATGGACTCTAGGTTTTGGATATTTTCTACTGATGATATGAAAATGAGGTTGAGCGATCTGCCTTGATGCGTCTTGCCATAATCTTTAACTACAAGGTTGGGACTATTTTTAGCCATTTCTTTCACATAATTCATGATGTCATTATGGAAATGATATTCCTTGCCGTAATTCTCAAAATAATCATGAGGTGGGACAAAGCTACCTTGAGAGAACCCAATTGACAACCCAAACACACAAATAGAAAGAAAAATACAAAACCTAAGCATATCTCAATTTTTAAAATTTGAGGTAAAGATAGGATATAAATTATTAATAGGTGGAAATTTTTTGAAA
>DAIPYV010000264.1:0-3688 GCA_036782555.1 Saprospiraceae bacterium | reverse complement strand
GTCAAACTTATTGGTGTGGATTATTCTCCACAGGTCAAAGCTTATATTGATGCATATCATCCAGAATTACTAGACAAAGTTGAGTTTATTACGGCCGATTATAGAGACTATTTTCGTTTAGGACAACCTGTGGATATCGTGACAGCTGGATTATTTTGTCATCACCTCGATGATGCGGAGTTGGATGAGTTTTTGAGTTATATACGTCAGTATGCAAAAGTTGGCGCCATCATCAATGATTTGCACAGACATAAGGTAGCCTATTATGGAATAAAATATCTCACAGCGATGTTTTCATCCTCTGTATTCACCAAAAATGACGCACCGTTGTCTGTACTCAGAGGTTTTACTCAAAAAGAATGGAAAAATATCCTCACTCAAGCTCAAATAGAACACGCTACTATAGACTGGAGATGGGCATTCAGACATTTAATCACAATAAAAAATGGACAATAAACATACATCAGACTTATTGATTATAGGTGGTGGTTTGGCTGGTTTATCACTGGCCATATTGTGTGCAGATGCGGGCATGCACACTCGGCTTATAGAGAAACAAACTTATCCCAAACACAAAGTTTGCGGAGAATATTTGAGTGTAGAAAGTGTTCCTTTTTTGCAGAGGATAGGTATTGATTTGGAGGTGATGTCTTTGCCACAAATAAATCATTTTGTGCTTACCTCCAGCAAAACTTCTATGAATTGTGATCTTTCGTCAGGTGGTGTGGGCATCAGTAGATATACTTTAGACAATCTACTCTACCATAAAGCCCTTGAAAAAGGTGTAGATGTGGTCACTTCAAGCCGGGTCACACATGTAGATAATGGCATCCATTCGTCAATGGTACAGACACACGATGGACAAAGCTACACAGCCCGCCAAATTATCGGTGGCTATGGCCGTATATCGGGATTGAGTACCCAAAACCAGTCTTCTAAAAATACATTCCTCGGCATAAAATACCATGTGACCAATGGTCCTGATGCCCATACCATAGAAATACACAATTTTGACGGTGGATATTGTGGCATCTCGGCCATAGAAGACGACAAATATTGTATGTGTTATCTCGTAAAAGCCGGAAAACTCAAAACTTATAAAGGTGACATTGGTATGTTAGAAAAGGAGGTTTTGTCCCAAAATCCATATTTAAAACACAGATTGGATACACAAAAATTAGTCGGCCCTATATCCACAGCCCATTTCAATTTTGGCACTGTGGATACACGTACTTTGCAATATCCTTTATTAGGCGATGCTGCTGGTTTTATACCGCCTATCACAGGGAATGGCATGAGTTTGGCGCTGAGATCCGCGCAGGTACTTTTTACGAATTTTGAACAACAAAAGGAAGGTAGTTTTCATGACCGCTGGCTACAAGCCAATAAAATGTACATTCAGAAATATTTAAGACATAGAATAAATCAAGGTATCTTCCTCCAAAATATCTTATTGACAGAGTCTCCATTAGTAAAAAATTCCTTGATGTGGAGTATTAAACATATTCCTGGCGTCATGCCTTTGTTGACCCAACAAGCTGTAGGCAAGACGTTTTAAAAATAAATTTTTTAACTACAATGTTATTGCACTATCTGTAACTTAGCGAATTTAAGCATTATCCTTTTTTCTTGGCTTTCGTTCAAACCTTCAAAATAGATGGTAGCCACCAACTTATTGTCCACATTTAATACTTTACCTTGTCCAAACTTGAGATGAATTACTTCCATACCCGTTTTTATAGTCGTTGGGTCAGAAGGCCTGAAATCATCAGGGTTGACATTTATCTTTGGCTTTTGAGGACCTAAGGGTTTAATACCTTGTAGTATTTTGGGTTCGCCAAATCCCTTTTGGGTATGTGATATAGAGATAAGTGAATCGATATTTTTTGGAGATATCTCTTCTAAAAATCTACTGGGATCATTGTATCTTACATTACCATATTGATAGCGGCTATGCGCGTATGAAAGACATAAATGCTCCTCTGCACGGGTGATGGCCACATAGAATAAGCGTCTTTCTTCATCCACATTATTGCCTTCATTGAGTGCCATGTAGCTCGGAAATAGGTTTTCCTCAAGACCTACTACGAAAACAGATTTGAACTCTAGTCCTTTGGCTGAATGAACGGACATCAAGGTGACATTGTCAGGATTTTCTTGTTTCTCATCAGCATCAGTCATTAAAGATATTTGTTGTAAAAAGGCAGATAAACTTCTGTCATCATTACCTTCTTCTCCGTCAATGAGGACATCCTCATTGACAAACTCCTGAATACCATCTAGCAAAGATATAATATTTTCAAGCCGGGACTGACCTTCAGGGCTTTTGTCCTCTTTAAGCAAATTGACCATACCACTTTGTCTAGCTATATAATCGGCTATTTCATAAGCGTTGGCATTTACGGCCTTGGCTTTAAATGCTCTGATGAGCTGTACAAATTCAGCCAGTTTTTTTGTAGATCTGCCATCAAACTCTATGTTAGAGACGACTTCCCACATGCTCATATCGTTATCATCAGCGAGCTTAGATAATTGTTCTATAGTGGTGCTTCCTATCCCACGACGTGGATAATTGATGATACGTTTGAGTGCTTCATCGTCTTTGTCATTGACAACTAATCTGAGGTAAGCTATGAGGTCCTTGATTTCCTTTCTGGAGTAAAACGACAATCCCCCATAGACCCGATAAGGAATATTATACCTCCTCAGATTTTCCTCAAAGATACGCGACTGAGCGTTGGTACGATAGAGTATAGCTATTTCTTTATTGGATAAGTTATACCTGTTTTTTTGTTCTATGATATTATCGGCTATGCGTTTTCCTTCTTCAGTTTCGGTCATCGTTTTGATGATTTTTATCTTTGAGCCCTCATCTTTTTCTGTCCATATCTTCTTTTGTATCTGCTTGGTATTATGAGTGATCACTTCATTGGCTGCCTCCACGATATGTATAGTAGAGCGGTAATTCTGCTCCAGTTTAAAGGTCTTCACTTCAGGAAAATCATTTTCAAACTGTAAGATATTTTCTATAGTCGCACCCCGAAATGAATAAATACTCTGTGCATCGTCTCCTACAACGCAGATATTGTCATCCCCTCCAGGATAAACACCAAAAAGCTTGATAATTTCGTACTGCAAAAAGTTGGTATCTTGAAACTCATCTACCATCAAAAATTTAAACTGTCGCTGGTATTTTTCCCTTATATTATCGGGGTTTTGCATCAGGAGGCGGTACATCTGGAGCAATAAATCATCAAAGTCCATAGCTCCAGCTCTTTGACATCGCGCAGCATATTTTTCATAAATCTGATAGATGAGTGGTCGTCTATTCATGCGGTCGTATGCCATCAAGTCATCATTACTGACATAGAGTTTAGGTGTGATGAGGTGGCTCTTTGCCGCAGAAATACGAGAGCGGACCAAACCCGGGGCATAAACCTTAGTATCTAGGTTCATCTTCTTTATGATCTCTGTTAGGACGCTTTTGGTATCATCTGTATCATATATCGTGAAGTCATTGGGGTAACCTATGCGGAAAGCTTCTACCCTTAGTATGCGTGCAAAGATAGAGTGAAAAGTACCTGCCCAAACTTTGTGCGCTTTAGGACCTACTACGCGTTCTATACGCTCTTTCATCTCTCTGGCCGCTTTATTTGTAAACGTCAAGGCCAATATTTGTCCTGGTGGA
>DAIPYV010000263.1:0-3719 GCA_036782555.1 Saprospiraceae bacterium | reverse complement strand
GAAAACATTAACTCTTCAATAAGCGCCCCAGTTTCTCCATCGAGATTTCCCGTAGGTTCATCAGCAAATAGTATGGCAGGCCTGTTAATAAAAGCACGTGCCAATGCTACTCTCTGCTGTTCACCACCCGATAATTGCGTCGGGTAATGATCCATTCTATCTCCAAGTCCTACCCTACTAAGCCAATCAGATGCCTCTTTACGGACATTGAATTTTCCGCTGATTTCCATAGGCAGCATCACATTTTCTAATGCTGTGAGTCCAGGCATCAATTGGAAATTTTGAAAAATAAAGCCCACGTATTTATTCCGCAGCACAGCTCGATCATCCTCGGATAATAAGCTGATGCTTTTATCCATCAGCAATATCTCACCGGATGTGGGGCTATCTAGTCCGGCACATAGACCTAATAATGTCGTTTTACCACTGCCCGATGGACCTGTTATAGCTACCGTATCTCCAGCTTCTATTTGAAAATTGATATCACTAAGGACGG
Source organism: Saprospiraceae bacterium (assembly GCA_036782555.1). GTDB lineage: Bacteria > Bacteroidota > Bacteroidia > Chitinophagales > Saprospiraceae > OLB9. The sequence goes on along the minus strand of DAIPYV010000263.1, from coordinate 3,223 downwards.
TAAGTTTTCGATCACCAGATGGATAGACCATATTTAAATTTTGTGCGACTAGTACTGTGGACATTATTATGTGATTTGTATGTGGATGTTGAACCCTTTGGTCGTATATTATGTTTGAATTTCTAAATACAACTATTATGATTCGAAATTTTTATGTCATCATTAGCCTTTTGGCTATTTTGTCATGTGGGAGTAAACAAGCAACTGACTCTAATGTTGAGAATTCAGGCCAACAAACCGACAAGACAGAACAAAACAACGACAAAACAGGTCCTAAAACAAATTCAAAAAATATCATTTTTTTTGGAGATAGCTTGACGGCTGGATTTGGGCTTGATGAGGAAGAGTCTTTCCCCTCATTAATAAGTAAAAAAATCGATAGTTTACAAGTAAATTATACTGTAATAAATGCTGGATTAAGTGGCGAGACAAGTTCAGGAGGCAAAAACCGCATCGAATGGATTCTGAAACAACCCACGGATATTTTTATTTTAGAACTAGGTGCCAATGATATGCTGCGGGGTCTAGACGTGGAGGAAACCCGAAAGAATCTAAGCGCCATTTTAGACATAGTTCGTACAAAATACCCCGATGCTCACCTCGTAATAGCTGGTATGCAGGCAGCACCCAATATGGGCCAAGAATACACAAGAAAGTTCAATAGTATTTTTCCAGAATTGGCACGAGAATATGGCGCTACTTTAATACCTTTTCTTCTCGAAGATGTTGCTGCTGTTCCTGAACTCAATTTACCAGATGGAAAGCACCCAAATATCGAGGGTCAGAAAATCGTGGCTCATACGGTATGGAAATATTTGAAAAATCTATTATAATACCCAATCTATAAGTATTTTCAACCCATTTTTCTCCTAACCGGACTGAAGGCTATTTTCTACGAGTTGTTCCACTTTGCGCATAATAATATTTCACTTTTATACATAAATCAATTAACCAAATATGACAACCAAATAATTGAGCCCTAAAAGTGTTTTGTCGCTCCATTTGGTTTGACTACCCACAACTTTTTTCGAATATTCGTCCGATAGTATGAAAATGCTATGTGGTAAATATCTGATTAAATAAGTAGATAAATTGTCCAAAGGATGAAATTGAATTTCAACCCACATAATGCGTTTTGAAAGTAAAATAATAGCCCATATGATATTAAATAAAATGAAAATAAGTTAGAAAAAACAAAAATTAAGCTTAATAAATAACCTTAAAATAATTTTTCATAATTGATTTAGCATTTTTTGTAGTTAAATTATATTATTTCTATTAATTTTGCCGTTAAGTTTTCAATATTACAATACAATAAATTACAATATTATTTAATATGTTTAATTTTACTAAAGTTTTATTATCTTCATTTGTCTTGATTTTAGTAACAATAATGGGCTATTCGCAAAAACCTAAGGCCAATGACTGGATTGATACCAACAAAAAATACTATAAACTAAAAGTAGTAGAAAATGGTATCTATAAAGTCACTTATGAAAAACTACTAGAAGCTGGATGGTCACATGGAGAGGTCGTCTCTTCCCAATTACAATTGATAAATTTCGGAAAAGAAAAACCAATATATGTCAATACCACCGCTTTTGGACCAGGAGCTTGGCTAGAATTTTATGGAGAAAAAAACACCATAGGTTTAGATACATTTCTCTATGCTGACTGGAAAAAAGACCTATTAAATCCAGATTATTCATTGGTCAATGACACCAATGCTTATTACTTGACATTATCACCCACAACTTCCAATTTGAGGTACAGCCCAATCAATCCCTCCTATGATAATAATAACTTATCTCCTCTTCCTTACTATATGCACGAAGAAAAAATCATTTTTTCAAGCGCATACTTTAAAAATGTAGATGGTGGCGACATTAGAAATTCTTTTTTTGAAGCCAGTGAGGGTTTTGGAAGCGGTGTAAGAAATCAAACTAATCAGACTATTACCACCTCTGATATAGTCTCGGATGGACCAGCTCCCATACTTACTTTTAGGGCTGGGGTTAATCGGTTTTATAATGAACTCAACATCAGTTGGAATGGTACCCTTTTAGATAAAATTGAAATACCGGCTCGCACAACTATTCAATATTCAAAAGAACTAGCAATTAATGATCTTAGAAACTCTAACACTTTAAATATTAGAAACATATACAGTTCAGATGATAGACACCATTTAGCTCATATATCACTTACTTATCCACGTACTTTTAATTTCTTGAACCGCGATATTTTTTTTATAAATATACCCCAATCAAATGCTCAAAGGTATATCAGGGCGACTAATATGAAGGAGGGAGGAAATGTCTATGTGTATGATATAGCAAATAATACAAGATACGTGGCGAGAAAAAGTGGCAATAGCGTAGACCTTATCCTCAATCCAACATCAAAAACATCTCAATTAGTCTATATCAACGAAATCAATGGCTACAATGAAGTAAGCCAAATCACCACTTTTGAGCCTAAAGAATTTGCTAATAAAAATCAGGACTACATCATCATCACCCATAAGGCACTCTACAATAGAGGACTTAACTATGTACAAGAATATGCAGAATACAGAGCCACCCCAGAAGGTGGTAACTACACTGTAGATATCTTGGATATAGAAGATATTTATGAGCATTTTGGGTATGGAATAGATAGACATTTTATGTCCTTAAAGAACCTGAGTGCTTATATGCAAGAAGAGTGGCCGCAAGTGAAGTTTATATTTTTAATAGGAAAAGGTGTGGAATACCCATTCATGAGGACCTCAAATCAAGTCATCAACAATAATGAAAGAATTTTTTACGTGCCGACTTATGGGTACACAGCATCAGACAACCTTTTATTTTCTGAAGGCAATTTTCCAGACCCACCTTTTGCATTAGGTCGTCTAGCTGCCAGAGGGAATATTGATATCAAAAACTATTTAGACAAAGTTAAAGGTTATGAAGCTGCTGCCAATGGGGAACAAACTATAGAAGATCAAATGTGGAAAAAACAAATTATTCATCTGGGAGGTGGTAAAAACTTAGGTGAGCAAAATGCTATCCAATCTGGACTCAATAGCATGAAGGATGTTTTGGAAGGCCCTTTATATGGGGGAGAAACGACATCTTATTTTAAAAAAACAGATGATATTGTTGACTTTGTCGTCAATGAAGACATCACGAGAAAATTCAATCAAGGCGTGGGACTCATCAACTTTTTTGGTCATTCATCC
>DAIPYV010000262.1:0-3722 GCA_036782555.1 Saprospiraceae bacterium | reverse complement strand
ATTAAAATCACATAATAATGTAGTCAAACTGGTTAACCCTTGAACATTCAAAGATGTTAGTTGATTACGTCTACAATATAACGTAGTCAAACTGGTTAACCCTTGAACATTCAAAGATGTTAGATAATTATCTGAACAATTTAACATAGTCAAACGGATTAACCCTTGAACATTCAAAGATGTTAGATAATTATATGAACAATTTAACATAGTCAAACGGATTAACCCTTGAACATTCAAAGATTTTAGTAGAGTAGAACTACAATCTAACCATTCTAAATTAGTCAAATTTTGTTCATCTAACTGAGATATTTTATTATTTCTACAACTTAATCTTTTTAAATTAGTAAAATTGGCGATTTCTTCTAAATTTGTTATTGATCTATATTGTAAATATAACGATTCAACCATCTTTGCCTCATCCACATCTATTTCCCCGTCACCATTAAAATCAGCATTTCTATCGGCTGTACCATCTCCATTAGTATCCACACACAAGGTATTCACTAAAGCATTTTTGAAGTTAGGGTCTTTAAATTGTATAATCTGGCCTATCAATGGACTCAAGCAAAAAGTAAAAAGGAGGATAAAGATATTTTTCATATAAAACATGTTTTGTAAGTAAATGATAATTTAACCCGAATTCAGATTTACAGGCAAAATTAAAGATATTATTGTATGGGGTCATGTTTTTGAGTTAAAAAAATATTTTTTATTTCAAATTGTACTTTTATTGCCTTCATTTCATTTGGCGGTCAGGCCTTCCTGACTGACGTTTAATATAGACAGGTAGGGATTTTTTAGAGCATAATCTGTGCTAAATATGAAAATAATTATACCTTTGTATAAAATATCAAGTTATGGCTATATTTAGAATTATTATCATTATTTTAGGTTTGTTTTTTTATTTTAATGCCAATAGTGCTCATATCGTGGGTGGAGATGTGACCTATAAGTGTATTTCTTCAAATCCTGTCACAAAAACTACTCGATTTAGAGTGACATTTACCTTGTACAGAGATGTGGTAGGTGGCGGTGCACAATTTGACAATATTGCTAGAATTGGGGTTTTTGAAAGCACCTTAGGCTCAAATGTTTGGTCTCATCGACAAACTATTAATGCCAGCCCCGTAAATAGAAATTTTGTACTCTATGATGATGATTGTGTTGTTGTGCCTCCTAATATAATTATTGAAAAAGGTGAGTATATAGTTGATGTAGAGTTGCCTTGGGGTGACAATGTATTTCAAATAGTATATCAAAGGTGTTGTAGAAATAGTACCATTTCAAATATTACCAGTCCTGGGACAACAGGTGCAGCTTTTTATGTTGAAATCTTTGGGAATGCTATTCAAGAATGTAATAATAGCCCAGTATTTAATAAGTTCCCTCCTATCTTAATATGTAACCAAAGAATGTTGAATTTTGACCATTCTGCATCGCAAAGTGAAGGTAACAGATTAGAATATGAGTTTTGCACACCGCTGACTGCTGGTGGAACTGATGGGGCAACTACACCCGGTAGTTCAATCTCTTGTACTGGGGTAACACCGTTACCTGATAACTGCCTACCTCCTTATAGAGAAGTGGAATATACTGGTGGGTACTCTGCACAAGACCCTATGAATGGAAATCCTAAAATTTCTATTGACCCAATGACAGGAATTATTACAGGGATTCCGACTTCTTTAGGGCAATTTGTGGTAGGAATATGTGTCAATGAGTTTAAAAACAATGTCCTAATAGGAAGTATTCGACGCGAGTTTCAATTTAATGTGGTCGTCTGTCAAGGGGTTTCCTCAACTAAAATAATTGACCTATGTGAAGGAGATTCTGTTTTAGTCAATGATACTCAGTATTTTGAAGTAGGCGAATATACTCAAGTCTTTCAAACAGATATAGGATGTGATAGTATATTAAACATTATTATCAAAGAAGCTAAAAAAAGTGAAAGCCATCTCACATTTAAACTATGTGATGATGAATCAGTGAATGTTAATGATGAAATATATACAACTTCTGGCACATTCACTCAGGTTTTGACAAATAAGGTAGGTTGCGACAGTATTATAACTATTTCTATCGAAAAATATAGTTCTACAGAATCCTTTATTAATATTCAACTGTGTGATGGGGAGTCGGGCATTGTAAATGATATCGTGTATAATGAGACAGGTACTTTCACTCAATTACGAAAAAACCAAAATGGTTGTGACAGTATTATAAATATTAATGTACGAAAAGGTGTTTCTTCATTTGAGAATAAAACTTTTTCTCTTTGCGATCAAAATCCAGTCTTAGTCAATGGACAATCTTATAATACTCCTGGAAACTACACAGTAGAATTGGTCACATCTAGTGGTTGTGATAGTATCTTAAATATTCTCATCTTGCCTTGTGATCAGAATATACTTTATGATCTGGAAAAATGTGATGCCCTCACACCTGAGAAAAGTATGAATTATGATGAATTTACCCCTGCATATATTAAAAGCCTGAACTGCGGTAAAATAATTGCTTCCAATATTTATCGGGACAATCCGCAGATGAATAAACATTCTTGTACGCCTGGATTCAATAACTCGAAGGCTATGTGCGTGAGTGCTTCATCTTCGTGCAATTATGCAGCTGCTTCAGTAGCACCTATAGTATTAACCTTTAGTATGGTACCCGAATCAGGTCAAAGAATCCAATTAAATCATTTGATCTTCCAACAAATGTCTCCATTGGACTACAATTGGATATCTGGCCCTACTGGTCCTAATAATTATCCTACCAAGTATGGTATTAAGATTTTTAAAAACAATCAAGAAGTATTCAGGCAGACGGATATTGTTGCAAGCAATGATTGGACTAGGGAAAAGTATGATTTTTTTGAAAATGAAGATTTTTCAACAAAAGACTCAGCTTTTTATAGAATAGAAATTTTGCCTTATTGTCCTATAGGCAACGGTGCCACCGTGAGCGTATGGGATATTGATGATGTAGAATTGTATTTTTCTTGTCATGAAGTCAATAATAGAGTAATTAGCGGCAGTATAATCAATAATCACAGTGAGTTGTCACAAGTTGAAATCAGAAGAAAATTTCAAAATATTCAGATTATAAGTAACATAGATTCAGAAGGTAAATTTATGATGCCAAAAAACAGCGTGGACAAAACCTATACTTTTGAAGCTTATCATAATGAGAACACAATTTATGGTGTTACCACTTTAGATTTGGCCATGACTCAAAGACATATATTAGGAATAGAACCTTTTACGAGCCCGCTTCAATATTTGGCGGCTGACATCAATAATGACCAAAGAGTTACTGCATCAGATTTGTTACAAATGCGCAAACTCATATTAGGAATAGATGAGTACTTTAAAAACAATACCAGCTGGATATTTTTGGATGCAGCTTCCGTGAACTCTGAAACCAATCCATGGTCAATCAAAAGATATATCTCGGTGCCAGAAGGTCAAAAAGATATTGATCATATAAGATTTGTTGCGCTTAAAGTAGGCGATGTAACTGGCGTTCTCGATATTCAAAACCAAAATAAGGAATAAAATTGTCATTTAGACTTATTATAGATTCATTTATGAAAATTTTAAGAAATCAGTTGATTTTTTATTTCCTTTTAGTTCGCCTAATGACACTTAATGCCTGTGGTGTGATGCCCAAATATGAAGATATCATCTTTTGAGGAACTCATTTTAGATTTTTAGGTTAAA
>DAIPYV010000261.1:0-3732 GCA_036782555.1 Saprospiraceae bacterium | reverse complement strand
AACAGAGGCACAAGGTGCCAATGAAGCTACTCATGCCATGGCTATAAACACAAGTACTGGTTTGGTTACCGAACAGCCAAAAACCTTATCAACAAGAGCACTTGTGGTTAAGCGGGGGTATTGATGGGTTAATGAAGTTTAGTTCTAAAAAACATAAATGGGGAATCTGAAAACCATAGAAAAAGTAGGACAGGGAAGATGGAGATTGGTGAGAGTAGGTGATCAGGATTACAGTGCTAAGGGACTGACCATAGATATAAAAGGTAGCAAGGTGACCATCAGCAATGTATCTGGTGTCTTTGATACTTACAAGATGTCACATTCACCTTGGCGCTTGCAAGAGCCCATGACCTTGCATGTTGATCCAGAAGCATCTAAGATCTATCCTTGGATGGGCAATGGTCATTATGGAGTGATTAATGATACTTTGTATCTAGAAATAGATGTCAATAATAATAGCAAATTTGTAAGATAAGAAAAAATATGACGGCTCTAATTTCAATCTTGATAATGATACTCGGTCGTGAGCATAGTAATAATGGAATTACAGCCTCTCCAAGATACCGTTATGTATAATACTTTATTGACATATTTTATCAGAAATCAGCATAAAAAACAATACTTATATTTGATAATTTAGCCAGTTGAAAATGTTAATTAATTAATAATCAATCGAATAAATTCTTTCTAATATTAACTTAATGTTACCTTTGCATTATGGTAATATTACCAAAGTGTTAATTTATTGTTATAAAATATTTTTATTATGAGTAATGTAAGTAAAGTAAAAAGCTTAAAAAAGAGCTTGAAGAAAAAAGTGAGTAAAGTGAGTTCTTTAAAAAAGGAACTAAAAAAGATGAAAGTTAAATTAAAAAAAGCTAATTCCAAGACTTCTAAAATTAAGAGTTTAAATAAAAAGACTGCTTAATTTTTTTATCTTTAAGTATAAAAATGAGAGATTAAACTTCATTCACATGTCTTCATATAATGTTCATCCGAAGTGAAATCGTAAATACAATTTTTTCGGTACATACAATAGATAGGAAAAATAAAACTCCATCTTTTTCCTGATTTTAGGTTTAATCTCTCTTCTTTTTCTTCCAATCTTTGCATTAATCAAACCTACCTCGCCTGAAGTCAGTCAAGCAAGTGGAACACCCAGTTTATCCTGTAGGATGATTATCCAACGGGGATAATCTTCTTCCTTTGTGTCTGGCCTGCGGTCGTGGGTGTTTCATTTTATATTTTCTGTATAGATGCCCTAACAGGATTACCACACTGACTTGACGGAGCATTCAAATGCAACAAAACACTCTTTCTACTGATTCTCCCCACATTCAAAACAACTTATCCAACTCCACTATTACATCTACTGCATCCATAGAATATTCATTAGGAATCATTGTTTGATGGGTGATGAGGGTGGTTAAAAGAGTCTTTCGTGTATTGACTGTCGATCTAAAAAGTGATTTTCTTAAGGTGAGGTTGGCAGAATAGGCTTTTTCTATCTTGAAGGGCTCTGAATAATATTTACATTCACACAGATTTATGGTTTTATCATTGCGATCTATGATGAGGTCTATTTGAAACCCTTTGTCTTTGTCATCTCCTATTTTTTTATAGGTGGATATTTCTGTATAGACGGCAGAAATGCCTAATGCATGTTTAATCAAGTTGACGTTTTTAAAACATAAATTTTCGAAAGCATAGCCTGACCATATTTTGTAGGATTGGCTTGCGGCGGCTTTTGCCCAGTCGGTTTTTGCTGTTTTGGCTGAAGGTATCATAAATCTATGGTAAAAGAGTGAAAATTCATCCACCAATTTGTACATAGCGTTTCGTTTCGAATTTCCAAATGGCACATAAGATTGAACAAAACCACAAACAACCAAATCTTCTAACGCTCTAGACATAGGGCCACCTTCTTTTACCTTTGATATCTTAGAAATATCTGAGCGTTGAAGCCCGCTTCTTGCATTGGCGAGTGTCTTTACGATGGCTTCGTGATTTTGCGGATAATCAAAAATGGCTTTGTATAGATTTTGATATTCATTTTTTAAAATACCTTGAGGGCTGAAGCAAAGCCTTTGGATGGCCATAGTAGGACTTTCTCCTCTTCGTATTTGCTCTAAGTAAAAGGGGATACCACCGAGCATCATGTATATTTCAATAATTGCGTTTTCAGAGTATTGTATCTTTCGCAAGTGAAAAAAGCGTTTGGTTTCTGCTAGCGTAAAGGGTTCCAAATGAATATAGTGTGTAATCCTATTGTGAAAACCACCCCGATCATTGACAATATTTTTGGCTATCCATGATGTAGATGAACCACATATCACCACTATAAAATGCGTGTGTTTAGATAGATAATCATTCCAGAGATGTGCAAATAACTGAATAAAACCTGACTTGTGGGTACTGATCCATGGCAATTCATCAAAAAACAGAAGATGCTTCCTTTTTGGCGAGCACGTATTGAGATATTGCTTAAACAGTATGAACGCTTCCTGCCAGTTACGGGGTGGAGTCACTATCGGCCTTTGCCAATATTCAGCCAATTTCTCTGTAAAATTAAGAATTTGAGTTTTAGTATCTGCATCTTGGATACCCGTGATACGGAATGAAAAGTACTTGCTAAAAGATTGGTCTATCAAATATGTTTTACCCACCCTACGCCTTCCCGTAATGGCTACAAATGCAGATTTGTCACTCTCGAGCATTTAGTACATTATTATTGTAAATAACGTATATTTTATTCAAGATAATTACACTTTTATACTTTTATCTTTGTAATTATCTATATATTTTATTGCGATAATTACAAAGATAAATACTTATCTTTGTAATTATCTATACCTAAAATTATGTTATTTACAAAGATGTGAGAGATAATAGTCAGCTATATAGACATAACTTAAAGCAAAAACGCACACATTTCGTCCTCATAATCTTCATTTTTCATCGCTTTGCTTAATTTTTGAACTTGTTCTTTGTACAAAGGATTCTTGTACATATCCAACAATAACTCTTTAAAATTTGTAGCCGTGATGTCTTTGAGGGCGATACCTTTGGGAGCAACCCCTTTTTTGTAGAGGATGTCATTCCACACAAATTGGTCTATGATGTGGGGAACAATCAGTGAAACACAACCATATTTTACGCCACTGTGGGTAGTTCCTGAGCCGCCATGATGAACTACGCCATAGACCTTATCTAATATCCAATCATAAGGAATTTGTTGGGTAAAGTAAAAACTTTCGCTGTCTATGTAGGGAGACAATGGCACCAAACCACCACTCGCGGTATTGACTATCACTGGGATATTTAACTCTTCAAATACATTGTAAATAAGCTGCGATACAGTCTCAGGATGGGGGTTAACCATACTGCCAAAAGTGAGAAAAACTATTTTATCGTGGTGGGCGATAAAACTCAACAACTTATCATCAGGTTGCCAGTCTAGTGTTTTTTGTCTTTCGTGATAGCCATATACTTTCACATATGATGGCCAATTTTTGTCTGCTGCAAACAAGGTGGGAGAAACGGTATAAACCATAGGAGTTGCTAAGAGCGTTGTCTTGATTTCCTTATAAGAATACTTTGTTGGTGCATCCAAAGCTCCTTGAAGGCTTTTAGTCATTTGAGAAATCCCGAAATTACCAATATCATAGGTCCATCTGTTCCACCATTTAAACAACGGTTTTCCCATACCCAATTGTGGTCTTTCATCCACTT
>DAIPYV010000260.1:0-3739 GCA_036782555.1 Saprospiraceae bacterium | reverse complement strand
GATTAGGTGCTTTGAAATACTTTATTATCAAGGTACAGCCTCAAAAACGGATGGTCTTTGACCCTAAAGAATCTGTAGATATGCAAGGTCAAACAGGTCCTTACATTCAGAATGCTTACGTACGTATTCAGTCTGTACTCCGTAAAGCGGGAGCAGACCATGTTGTATCAGATTTTGCTTATGATAGCTTACAAGAGCAGGAAAAAACATTGGTCAAACACATCATGACCTATCCTGAAATAGTTATTGAAGCGGGCAAAAATTATGACCCATCGTCTATCGCCAACTATGTCTATCAACTGGCCAAAGATTATCATAGATTTTATCACGATATTCGTATCCTCAATGCCGAAACCAGTGAAGCTAAAGATTTCAGAGTGACGCTTAGCCAAAAAGTAGGCCATGTGATAAGACATGCCCTTCAACTTTTAGGCATCGAAACCCCAGAAAGAATGTAATTTTTTATCATTATAAATAAAGAAATAATGGAAGACAAAAAAGAGTCTCTCAATTTTATAGAACAAATCATAGAGGAGGATTTAAGGACTGGAAAACACAATGGACGTATATTGACCCGTTTCCCACCTGAACCCAATGGTTATTTGCATATAGGTCATGCCAAAGCCATATGTATAAATTTTGAATTGGCTAAAAAATACGGTGGTAGTATTAATCTCAGATTTGATGACACCAATCCAACTACAGAAGACACCGAGTACGTCAATAGTATCCAAAAAGATATCCAATGGCTCGGTTTTCAGTGGAATGACGCGCCACTTTATGCTTCTGATTATTTTGGAACACTCTATGACTATGCTGTCCAACTGATAAAAAAAGGACTTGCCTACGTGGATGATAGTACCCCTGATGAAATAGCAGCCATGAAAGGCACACCTTCCGAACCTGGTAAGGAAAGCCTGTATAAAAAGCGGACGATAGAAGAAAATTTAGACCTTTTCGAACGTATGAAAAATGGTGAATTTCCTGATGGCTCGCGTGTCTTACGTGCCAATGTGGATATGAAATCACCCAACATGCTTTTGCGTGACCCTATCATCTATCGCATTAAAAAAGAACATCACCACCGCACTGGTGATGCATGGTGTATCTATCCTATGTATGATTTTGCTCACGGCCAGTCAGATTCCATTGAAAACATTACTCACTCTCTTTGTTCTCTGGAGTTTATTCATCACAGACCATTATATAATTGGTTTATCGAAAAATTAGAAATATTTCCATCTAGACAGATAGAATTTGCACGGATGAATGTGGAATTTATGATCACCTCTAAAAGAAAATTATTAAAACTTGTCAACGAAAAACTTGTCACCGGATGGGATGACCCTCGCATGCCCACTATTAGCGGTATGCGTCGTAGGGGATATCCAGCAGCGGCTATACGTACATTTTGTGACAAAGCCGGTGTGGCCAAAAGAGACAATACGATAGAAATTGCGCTTTTAGAATCCTGTGTCCGAGACGAACTTAATAGAACAGCTCTTAGAGCTATGGTGGTCATGGATCCAGTCAAAGTCATCATCACCAACTATCCAGAAGGGCAAACCGAAATATTGAAAGGTGAAAATAATCCTGAAGATCTCGAAAGCAGCTATAGAGAAATCACTTTTAGTCGTGAGATATATATAGAGCGAGAGGACTTTATGGAAGATGCCCCGGCCAAGTTTTTTAGAATGAAACCGGAAGGTGATATCCGTTTAAAGCACGCTTATATCCTGCATTGTCATGATGTCAAAAAGGATGAATATGGAAAGATACAAGAAATACATGTCACCTATTATCCTAATAGTAAGTCGGGTGAGGACGTTTCAGGTATTAAGCCTAAGGGCACACTTCACTGGATAAATGCCGCCGATGCATTGCCATGCGAAATAAGAGATTATGACCAATTATTTACGGTCGCAGATCCTACAGCGGATGAAGATATAGATTTCTTAGAGTTTTACAACAAAGAATCTTTGAGCATCAATACACATGCCTTGATGGAAAAAAGCCTGGCATCAGCAAAAGTAGGGCAGCACTATCAGTTTTTCAGAAAGGGGTACTACATAGTAGATCCTGACTCTGCTGACGCAAAACCTATATTTAATTTGACGGTAAGCCTTAAGGATAGTTTTAGTAAGGAAATGAAGAAGTAGAAGAACAAGTTATAAAAGGAGTGGACCATATCACTCCTTTTACTTTTTGACCATATACGCTTCAACAAAGGCATCTATAGCGTCCGTCAACAAATTATAGACACGCTCAAAACCATTATCGTAGTAAGGATCTGGAACGGCCATATTCATACCATCATACTTATAGTTCATGATCATTCTTACTTTCTCGCTTTGTGATTTGTTGGTACACATTCTCAATATATCTTGATAGTTGGAACCGTCCATAGCTAAAATAATATCATAATAATCCAAATCTAGAGGCAAAAGCTTTCTTGAACGATATTCTGACAGATCAATGTTTTTATTTCTACATGTCTCAATGGCTCTTGCATCTGGTTTTTCACCATTGTGCCAGCTAGAAGTACCAGCAGAATCAACTTCCCATGGAAGATTATATTTTTTAATTCTCTCTTCCATGATGCCATGAGCCATAGGAGAGCGACATATATTACCTAAACATACCATCAATATCTTCATAAAATCGGATCTGTATTTACTTATTTTACACCAAAAGTATAGATTATTAGATAATTACATAAATACAACTTCATTCATTATCCATTTATTAACGAAAAATAGATATAAATATATCAATTTTGCGGCCTAATACCATATCATGTCAAACGCAGAGACTAAACAGGCCTATATCTATATACATATCGCCGTTATTTTATTTGGATTTACAGCTATTTTAGGAGGACTCATAGAATTACCAGCTGTCATGATAGTTTGGTGGCGAGTACTTTTAACATCATTGAGTTTGTTGTTTTTTGTCAATTGGGGTAGGAAAGTGGTGGCCTTACCTAAAACCCTTGTGATGAACTATTTATTTATAGGTGTAATAATAGGTTTGCATTGGGTAACATTTTACGGAGCCATAAAACTCTCTAATGCCTCCATTACACTTATTTGTATGAGCACTACTTCTCTTTTTACATCTATATTGGAGCCTTTGATTGTAAGAAGTAGATTCAAAAAACATGAATTGTTCATTGGGTTATTAATCATACCGGCCATGATATTAATTGTCAATGATTTAGATGCCTCATTTAACTTAGGTATTGGTATTGGACTTTTGTCTGCTTTTTTGGCGGCCTTATTTTCAAGTATGAACAAGGTCCACATAAATAAAGCTGATACATATACTATTACATTTATTGAATTATCAGGTGCATGGCTCTTTTTGTCAATGATTTTAATGGTGATCATTCCTTTTGGCTGGTTTGAGGGGCCATATCTACCATTGAGTTGGGTAGATGTCGTATGGCTTATCGTTTTGGCTTTATTGTGTACCACTTTAGCACAAATTTTAACTCTGTCAGCCCTCAAGCATCTGACCACTTATGCTACCAATCTTGTCATAAATTTGGAACCCGTCTATGGTATAATTCTTGCCGCTTTCATTCTTCATGACCACAAAGATTTGAATACATCTTTTTATATAGGTGCAGGGATAATATTAGGTAGTGTCTTTCTGTATCCGCGTCTAAGCAAAAAATGGGCATAAAAAAAGAGGTAACACCTAAGTATTACCTCAACCCTAACCAAATGAAACCAAA
>DAIPYV010000259.1:0-3754 GCA_036782555.1 Saprospiraceae bacterium | reverse complement strand
GGGAGATTAGCTCAGTTGGTTCAGAGCACCTCGTTTACACCGAGGGGGTCGGGGGTTCGAGCCCCTCATCTCCCACAAATAAAATATAAAGCAGTTATGACAAGATTCGTAGCTGCTTTTTTTATTTACTTTAATACGCATTTATGAGTAAGCCAGGAATAAAAGTTTTTGCCCCCGCCACAGTAGCCAATGTAGCCGTAGGATTTGATATTTTAGGGTTTGCACTCGAAAAACCAGGAGACGAAATTATAGTACGTGAAGGTTCTAAACCTGGACTCGTTATCAAAGAGATTACTGGAGCACAAGGTAAGCTACCTTTGGATATAATGAAAAATACAGCTGGGTACGCAGCATATAGACTATTAGAACACATTGGCGAAACTGACCGACCTATTGAGATGGATATTCACAAAAAAATGCCCTTCGGTAGTGGATTGGGATCTTCTGCAGCAAGTGCCGTAGGTGGAGTTTTTGCAGTCAATGAATTTCTAAAAACAGGCTTAACAAAACATGAGATATTAAGATTTGCAGTAGAAGGAGAACAAATAGCAGATGGCGCTTTTCATGCGGATAATGTAGCCCCATCTCTTTTAGGTGGCATGGTACTGATAAGAGATAATGAAACATTGGATGTCAAGAAACTGCCCATACCAAAAGGATTAGTAGCTGTGGTCATCTATCCTGAAATCGAGGTTTTAACCAAAGATTCTCGCAGTATCCTCAAAAAAGAAATTGATTTCCATACTTCCATCAAACAAATGGGCAATCTGGCTAGTTTTGTGGCATCTATGTACAGTTCAGATTTTGACCTCATGGGCAGAAGCTTACAAGATTTATTGGTCGAACCCCAAAGAGCTCACCTCATTCCAGGATTTTACACAGTTCAAGATATGGCCCTTAAAGCTGGGGCATTAGGATTTAGTATTAGTGGAGCTGGTCCATCTATGTTTGCTATGTGCAATAATACAGGTGTAGCTGAGGAAATATCAAAATTAGCCACAACTCATTACAAAACTTTGAAGTTAAATGTTAAAACATTCATTTCCATTATAAACCACGAGGGTACGGTAAGATTTTAACTCATTTAAAAGTCTATTGAATAAATTAAAATTATTTGATAACAAACCTCTGCTTCATGCAGTCTTATGGCCAATATTATATCAAAAGATGGGTTAATATTTGGTTAACCCGCGACATATAGAAATAATAACAAATAATATTTCGATATTTGCACCGTTTTATCTTAAAAACAAAGACAATAAATATAATCTCATGATTCAAAAATCCATATTTCTACTTGTTCTCTCATCTTTTTTAATCACTAATATATATGCGCAAAAAGCACAAGATGCTCAAAAAGTAGATGCACTCAATACTTACGTCACATTTACTAATGAGAGCATACATGGACTGCTTATCGTACACAGATTATTAGAGAATTTCAATAAAAACATCAACAAATATGTGGACCTTCCTGATAATGTGGTCAATCTTTACTCTAGTAAAGACTTACCTTCAGATATCTTTGAAGACCCCGAAAGATGGTTTTATGACATCTCTCCTAATGAACTTTATAGAAAAATAGAAGCCAACAAAGGTCAACTACCGAGCGACTTGGAAAATAAACTGACAAAGTCAGCTTCAAGTATGAAATCAATCAGTCAGGCAGTTAATAATTTGAGGTTTGAAATAGATGAACTTATCCCCACTTTAGATCTCACAAAAAGAGAAAATTTGAGCTTAGTTTATGATAAACTTGAAGAAGGCGTCGAACATTACAAAAATTTCTATATGCATCAAAAAGCATTGGAAAAAGATATCAATAATTACTATAAAACGCTCAAAATATCTGAAGACGATATACAATTTCCTAAAGTACTGGTAGAAATGAATGGAGTTTATTACTCAACAAGGAGTGCTTTAGATGCATTATATGATAAAGATGATGATGATTATGGAACACTTCTCGACAACCAAAAGAAAGCTTTAAAAAGTTTTGAAGCAGTGAGACTTCAAGATTATAATAGCACTAGATTAATAAATTCTAAAGTACAGATGTACTGGAATAATATCAAGAAACAAGCCCTTGCATCAATAGAAATTCAAAAAAACTTCATTAATTTCGACGAAATACCTGAAGAATATAAAATTTATGAGAGATTTTATTATTTTTATAATATAGCTGTTATCGATAAATTTAATAGATATGGAAATGGTTTGGTTTTCGAAATGAATAGAATCTTGGATTATTTGACTATTCCTATGGTGAAATATTTTGAAATGCCTCATTACTTCAAAGTAATATATCCAAAGATATTAGAATCCAACGATTTTATTGCTTCGTCCGACCCTATGATTAAAAATGTACCTGTAGCTATGAGAGGAAGGGAAGTAAAAGTAGCGGATAGAGTAATATTTGCAGATTCAGCGATAGTAGAATTCCAAATGTTTGACAATAAAATCATAGATGGTGACATCGTAACAATAAGTTTTAATGGAGACTGGATAGTAGAAAAACATAAATTGAAAGCCACACCATATGTATTTAATTTAGCATTAAATCAACAAGGTAAAAACTATCTCCTTCTGCATGCAGACGATGTAGGAAGACAACCACCCTGCACCATTGCCTTGACATATCGATATCGTGGAAAAACAGAATATATTTATCTTAATTCTGATTATAACACAAGCGAACTTATTGAAATAATCATACAGCCTTAATTTTTGATAAAATGGACATTGTAAAATTATGCATGAATTGAGCATGTAATATTAAAATAAAAACCTTACTTTTGCGTCATTAATAGATAATAAACATGCCTACAACAGTTAAGCTTTTCTCAGGAACCAATTCTAAGTACTTAGCAGAAAAAATCTCTGACTACTATGGATATCCTCTTGGAGACATTACAGTAAAAACCTTTGCTGATGGGGAGATGCAGGTTATTATCAATGAGTCTGTACGTGGTACATACACTTTTTTTGTAGCGTCCACCTTTGGTCCAGCAGATAATATCATGGAGTTACTCCTAATGATAGACAGTGCCAAAAGAGCATCAGCTGGATATATTACAGCGGTAATACCTTACTTTGGATATGCCCGTCAAGATAGAAAAGATAAACCACGTGTGCCCATATCAGCTAAATTAGTAGCCAATATACTTCAAGCTTCAGGAGTCAACAGAATCATGACCATGGATCTCCACGCTGAACAGATTCAAGGATTTTTTGACATTCCTGTGGACCATTTAAAAAGTGAGGCCATTTTTATGCCTTATCTCGAAAAACAAGACTTGAGTAATGTCACTTTTGCATCACCAGATGTGGGAGGCGTAAAACGGGCCAGAAGTTATGCCAAATATTTTCACCGGGATCTTGTAATTTGTGACAAAGAGCGCCGCATTGCCAATGAGGTAACCAGCATCACAGTCATAGGTGATGTGACCGGAAAAGACATTATAATTGTAGACGACATCATAGACACAGCAGGCACATTATGTAAAGCTGCTGATGCTCTCATAGAAAAAGGAGCCAAAAGTGTGAGAGCTATTCTCACTCATGCAGTCCTTTCCGGAAATGCTTACGAAAATATTGCCAATTCAAAAATATCAGAAGTCATAGTTTCAGACAGTATTCCTTTAAAACAAAAATCTGATAAAATAAAAGTGCTTTCATGTGCCAAATTATTTGCAAGAGCTATTAGAAATACACATGAATATAGATCTATTGCTGCGCTTTTTGTAGATAAGTC
>DAIPYV010000258.1:0-3755 GCA_036782555.1 Saprospiraceae bacterium | reverse complement strand
ATTATCCTACCTTTGTGTCGTTAATGGGTTTTCCTTTATGGGAAATTAAAAGGGAATCAGGTGTAAGTCCTGAACTATCCCCGTAGCTGTAAGTTGGACATATCACGGTGTGTCAGAATGCATGAGTCACTATTTTGTTAAAAATGGGAAGGCGTATTCGGTAAATCATATTTACTTCAACAAGTCAGAAGACCTGCCGATTAACACATATTTGTTTTGAATTTCGGGTGAAAGTTCAAGCTGTGTATAAGTAAAATTCTTGCGTTAGTGATTTGCTGATGTATTACTTCTTATTTATAGAATAGCCTCTTTGCACCTGCAAAAATATATATTATTTGATGAGGCTCTTTATAATAATGATTTATGGGATGTTATGGTCGCATTTGATGGTGAGTCAAGTGGTTGTGGATTCCGTTGAAATCAAAGAGCAGCGCATACTTCAAATCCCTTCAGCATCGGACTATCGCAAATGTGACACGTGCATGGTATCCACTTTAGAGTTTTTAGATGGTATCACATCGCTCCAGCTTCAAAACAATACGCCTGGAGGCCTTACTACAATACTACACCGTGGACATGCGCATAGACACGTACCCATACTATGGAATGGTGTTAATATTCAAAACGTTATTAATGGTGTCTATGATGTGTCATTATTGCCCAAATATCTTATGGGACAAATGGAGTTTTACAGCCACCTTAGCCAAAGCCCGTTGGGAAACAATGGTATATCAGGTGCTTTGATGATGGACAATGGATCGAAAATATCTCATATCACTGTGGGTATTTCTACTCTACAAAACTACCATCTCAGTACCCATTTTCATAAAACACACAACAAATTCCAATGGAATATAGGTGCTGAAAGTCGTTATGAAAAAAATATTTTCAACTATAACATCAATCAACTCAGAGGACAAAGACCTAGTACAGAACTCAAAAAGGTAGATTGGACAGGAGGAATGGATTATTTTATTAACTCAAAATCAACGTTTTCCATCCAACATTGGGGACAACAAAGCAGCCGCCTCATACCTACGAGCATTACAGCTTCTACTACGCGACAACTTCAGGAAGACAAAAATTATAGATCGCAGTTATCCTATAAATACTACGGGAATAAAATATTATGGCTGGCTACCGCTACTTCTATGCAAGAGTACCTTAATTTTTATACAACGGGCGTCAATTCCGAAAGCGTGCTCAATATTTTTAATGGCCGATTGGAATTCAGAGCCAAAGACCATGATTTTTCATTGTATAGCAACTATAGACAAGACAATGCTTCACCCAATTTTTATGCAGAAAACCGTAGAAGACAGACGACTCAAATAGGTGGATATAAAAAAATAATTTGGTCTAAATCTATCTCTTCATACTTAGGTGTCAGACAAGACAGAGTAGATAATCAGTGGATGCCCATATCTTTTAATTACAATACCCAATACAAAAAACACGAACTTATCTTTGCCACTAACTACAATCTTCCAGGTTTAAATGACTTATATTGGCCTTTTGGCGGTAATGAAAACCTCAAAACTGAGCGATCCGAATCCATAGAGTATAAATATAAAACTTCAATAAAAAAACTCGACATACATAATACCCTATTTGGACAATTGACCGACAATTGGATACAATGGTTGCCTTCGAGCCAAGGTTTTTGGACGGCCAATAATCAAAAGAAAGTCTTCTCTCGGGGTGGAGATATTCGTTTCAGTTATCCATTATACCTCGGCAAAACTCAGGTTAAATCAGGTCTTTCCTATGCCCTTAATAGGGCCACAATTGTAGAGCATGAAAGCCGGAATGACTTGATAGGAAAACAACTTATCTATGTCCCGCAGCATAAAGCCACAATAGACTGCCACATACAATATAAAAAACATCAAGTAGAAATAGATTATGCCATAACTGGTGCACGCTATGACTTACAGGATGAAAGTGCACGTCTTAACCCATTTCATATAGT
This sequence comes from Saprospiraceae bacterium, assembly GCA_036782555.1. Classification (GTDB taxonomy): domain Bacteria; phylum Bacteroidota; class Bacteroidia; order Chitinophagales; family Saprospiraceae; genus OLB9. The sequence continues at coordinate 1,783 of DAIPYV010000258.1, read as the reverse complement.
GCATCTAAGATATCAATACAGATTTAAAAATGCGCGACTAGCGACTAATATCACAAATTTGACGAATAGCAAATACTACCTGGTCCGTTTCTTTCCGATGCCTGGCCTCCAAAGCGAATTCATTTATCAATATATTTTTTAAACATTTTAAATTCAAATAATGAGACAATTTCATTTAACACATTTTTTTATTTTATTTTTTGGAATATTACTCATCACATCGTGCAGAGACGATGACAAAAACAGCACCGACACTGATTATTCCAAAGGCACATGGATAGTCAATCAAGGCAAATTTCAGGATGGTACGGGTACTTTGACTTTTTATGATGGTGAAAAAGCCATTCAAAATGTATTCCAAAAAGAAAATGATGGAAGAGTGCTAGGCAATATCGTACAATCAATAATTAAAGTAGGCAACAAATACTACATCGCCGTTAATAATGCCGATAAAGTAGTGGTGGCGGATGCTCAGACGATGAAGTTTTTAAAAGAAATCAGCATTGACTTTCCCCGCTATTTTGCGACCGATGGCTCAAAGCTCTATGTCAGTGGATGGAACAAGGATTTTTCAACTGGAGCTGTTTATGAAATAGACACTCAAAATGATGTGGTCAAAAACATAGTAAATCTTCCGAAAACTCCTGAAGGAATGACCATATCATCTGATAAATTATACGTAACTCAGACAGATGTGAGCTTCCAATCAAAAGAAATAGTCATCATTAATACCAACAACAACATGATAATTAAAACATTGGAAGTTTGTGACAATCCCCAAACAGCAATCACTGACGCCACAAATCAAGTGTGGGTCATTTGTAGAGGACACTCAGATTGGCAAGACCCAACCAATAACACAAAGGGTGCGTTAGTAAAAATTAATGGAGAAACTATCGTGGACCAAACAAACAATATGGAAGGTTCTTATATGGCCTTGAATGGAAATAAAACAGTTTTATACATATCCAATGGAAAAACAACATCAAGATTTAGAGTACCACTAATAGATGAAATAGAACAAGTCTCCAATGTGTCTAATAATGGAATAGGTATTCATCCAGTGACTAATAAACTTTTTTTATCCATGAGTGATTTTTTTACTAGAGGAGAAACAATTATTTATGATTTTGATAAAATGCATGCTGACAAAATTGAGTCTGGTGTGGGAGCTAGTTTTATTTACTTTGCAGAGTAATCAATTTCACTAAATACGTATCAATATTCGATGTAGCTGCAAAACATTATTTATGAGGCTCAGTAATAGTTTCTCATTAAATCTTTATCTAATATAAATTCAAAGATGCAGTAACTTATAAATGGTACTACATACAAAAACATTTCGTTACCTAAATAATGTTAGAAACGGTTATTTAAAAATAATTATTGAATGTAAATATATTAAATAAAAGCTATGGTTTACCTCTACCTCAATTTCAGTAGTTCACTATGAAAAATGACGGTAAAAAAGCAACTATACATTAAATATTTTTACTATATTTGAATACAATTAAACTCAAAAAATAACTAAAAAATAAGTCATATTATATTTTTTATACTTTCAAATAAGTATCTTTATCAATTATTTACAAAAGTGATAAAATTATAATACAAAAATTATTTATTTATATTAATTGATTTACAACACTTTACAAATATTGATAAAAAAATATACAAATATTGCCTAAAAAATATTAATTATATATACAAGATATCAATAATATGTCTTACCTTTGCATCGTGTAAGTTTTGGTTATTAAATTGTAAAATTCGTAATTGCCCG
>DAIPYV010000257.1:0-3757 GCA_036782555.1 Saprospiraceae bacterium | reverse complement strand
TTATAAACCAAAAAAAATCAAAACAAATAATTTATGCGATTAAACATTATAAGAGGTGGCTTTAAAATATATTATTTAATTATAATATTTAGTGTATTTAATTTCAGTTATATAAATTCATTAAAAGCACAAGAAGCTCAAAGGTTAAACAGTGCTGAAGTCTTTCATAAAATGGAAAAACTCAATGTAGTGGGCTCTGTTTTGTATGTAGCTGCACATCCAGATGATGAAAATACAAGATTGTTATCTTATTTATCCAATGAGAAAAAACTATACACGACTTACATCTCTTTGACGCGCGGTGACGGAGGTCAAAATTTGTTAGGTCCAGAAATAGGACCTGTCATGGGTGTCCTACGAACTCAAGAATTGCTTGAGGCAAGAAAAATAGAGGGTACACACCAATTGTTTTCAAGGGCCAACGACTTCGGTTTTTCAAAAAATGGGGAAGAAACCTTAGAAATATGGGATCAAGACGGTGTTACAAAAGATATGGTCTGGGCTTACCGCATGACTCAGCCAGATATTGTTATTAACAGGTTTGATCATCGAACATCAGGTCGTACACACGGTCATCATACAGCTTCTGCACTGATAGCCATAGATGCTTTTGACAAATCAGGTGATAAGACTCAATATCCAGACCAGCTTAAATTCACCACTGCTTGGCAGCCACAGCGATTTTTTTATAATACCAGTTGGTGGGCATATGGTAGTCAAGAAGCCTTTGATAAAGCAGACAAAACTAATTTTGTCACCCAAGAAATAGGGGTGTATTATCCTTATTTGGGGGAAAGCAATAGTGATATAGGGGCGAGAGCTCGTAGTATGCATAAGTGTCAAGGTTTTGGAAGCACAGGCTCCAGAGGCTCAGCATTTGAATATTTAGAGTTAGTTAAAGGGGATTTGCCTCAGTCTAAATCCGATATATTAGATGGCATCAATACTTCTTGGACTAGATTAAAAGGCGGTGAAAAAGTAGAGAAATTAGTCAAAGAACTTTTAGAAAAATATGATTTTAAACGCCCGGAAAAATCTGTTACTCAATTGGCCAAAATATATCAAGCTATAGAGCGAATTGAAGATGTTTTTTGGAAAAAAATTAAGCAAGAGGAAGTGGTAGAGCTACTCTTAGCATGTGGTGCCGTGTATACAGAAGCGCGTACTTCTACACACAAAATAGCTCCTGGGGATCAATTCACTGTTGAGGTTGAGTTTTCACAAGAAAGGTCATCAGATATAAAATTGATTGATGTGACGGGTTTAGGTCAAAAGTTCACTATAGACAATTCTGAATCTAAAATAGAAAATGTGTGGATATGGAAAAATGATGTCACCTTACCTGCCGAAACACCCTATACATTGCCTTACTGGCTCTGGGAAAAAGGAACGCTTGGTATGCTCAGTGTTCCCAATCAACAAGATGTGGGCAAACCAATGACAGATAAAACGATTAAATTTAATTTTGTAATTGATGTAGAGGGTATTAAAATTCCCTTTGAAAAGGAATTGATACATAAATATAATGATACCAAGAGAGGCGCTACCTATCGGCCTCTTGCTATAATTCCCGCTCTATCTGTAAAGCCACAAACCAATGTGGTCATTTTTGCGGATAACAAACCTCAAACTATAACCGTGAGTCTTCATGCTTGGACAAATAATATTCGTGGTACATTGACTATACCTACACCTAGAGGATGGAAAATAACCCCTGAAAAAATAGATTTTTCTTTTGATAAAAAAGATGCAACACAAGACTTCATTTTCACGATGACGCCTCCAGGTGATGCTCAAGAAATCACCATCACTCCTATTGCCAAAGTAGGGGATAAGTCCTACGATGGTACCTTAATAGATATCATCTATGACCATATACCCTATCAAGTAGTGCGCATGCCCGCAGATATTAAAGTGTCTCGGCTCAATATTCAAAATCATGCTAAAAAAGTAGCTTATATAATGGGCGCTGGAGACGATATACCCCAAAGTCTCAGAAATATGGGTTGCCACGTGGATATAGTCCAGCCTGAACAATTAACGAGCAGCTTCTTAAAAGATTATGATGCTTTGATTATGGGTGTGAGAGCTTACAACACAATACCCGAGCTTAAATACAAACAGGATATTATTTTTGACTACATTTCCAATGGTGGTAATGTTATGGTTCAGTACAATGTTAATAGAGGACTCGTTACACCTGATTTTTCACCATACTCTATCACTCTTTCGCGCAGCAGAGTAACAGAGGAAGACAGTGAGGTGCGCATCATCAATCCTACCCATCCTGCATTTAATTCACCCAATAAAATTGCACCATCGGCTTTTGATGGATGGGTACAGGAGCGGGGTCTTTATTATCCTGAAAAGTGGGATGACAAATTCAGTACTTTGATATCTTCTAATGATAAAAATGAAGCGCCATTGGATGGAGGTATTTTAGTAGCCCCTTACGGAAAAGGACACTTTATTTACACTGGAATTTCGTTTTTTAGGCAGCTTCCAGCTGGAGTTCCTGGCGCTTATTTACTATTTGCCAATTTAATATCTATGGGTAAAAATGGACAATAAAAAATTTTTTCAAGGCTGGCAACCCGCTTACACATGGGTACTCTTGATGAATGTCCTGTATATTATCATTTTTTATATCATTATGAACTACTGGAAATAAAAACCATATGAGCACAATTGACTGGATCATATTGATAAGTACACTGGCGTTTATAGTCATTTATGGTACGTGGAAGACGCGAGGCAGTCAAAATATGCAGTCCTTTCTCTTAGGAAATAATGAATCGAAATGGTGGACAGTCGGCTTAAGTGTTATGGCTACACAAGCCAGCGCTATCACTTTTATGTCCACACCAGGTCAAGCTTTTCATGATGGGATGAGCTTCGTACAGTTTTATTTTGGTCTGCCTTTGGCTATGATTATCATATGTGTCACTTTTATACCACTCTACCATAGACTTAAAGTTTTTACAGCTTACGAATTTTTAGAAAAACGCTTTGATATTCGTACACGAACATTGACAGCGGGTTTGTTTTTAGTCCAAAGAGGTCTGGCCGCTGGTATCACCATTTATGCACCAGCTATCATTTTATCTACATTATTGGGTTGGAATCTGAATTTTCTTAATTTTCTCATAGGTACGTTGGTTATCATTTACACCGTCAGTGGGGGCAGTAAAGCTGTGAGCGTGACCCAAAAACATCAGATGTTTGTCATAATGTCGGGTATGTTTATTGCGTTTTATATTATACTCAATCAATTGCCTCCTCAGGTTAATTTTTCGCAAGCGATGGATATTGCTGGCGCCTCAGGCAAGTTAAATATTTTGGATTTTTCCTTCAATATTGAAAGCAGATATACCTTTTGGTCTGGCATCACGGGAGGATTGTTTTTAGCATTGTCTTATTTCGGTACAGATCAATCTCAGGTAGGCCGATATCTTTCTGGCAAATCCGTCAAAGAATCTCAGCTGGGCTTGATATTTAATGGCTTACTCAAAGTGCCCATGCAGTTTTTTATTCTTTTGGTGGGTGTCATGGTTTTTGTCTTTTATCAATTTAATACCTCACCTATATTTTTTAATCAAGCTACCCTAAACAAATTAGAAAATAGTGAGGCCAAAACAGAATTATTTGCATTACAAAATAGACATGAAGCGCTCTTCGAACTCAAACAATCCGTACTAAAATCAGGAAATCAACAAGATTGGAATAATATAGAAAGTTCAAAAAAAGAGTGGGTCAA
>DAIPYV010000256.1:0-3760 GCA_036782555.1 Saprospiraceae bacterium | reverse complement strand
CGGGGATATAAAACTCAGTGGGCTTTTGCTCCGCAATTGAAATGACTTGATTATACATGATTTTTCTCCTACATACATCTTCAAATTCCCATGTCACTGTAATATCTCCCACACAATCTTCAATATTTTCAGACACTTGAGGAATGGCCGCACCACTTACCTCACATAAAAAACTATTGGCCAAATTGGAATATTTTAGATTTTCAAAAAAGAGGGGAATATCTTCGCACTCTATGGTGGTATCTTGAGGTAAAAACACCCATTGTGAAGCAGGGAAGGAATCCAAAATGGTAAGGTTTTGTGACACGGTGGTGGTATTTCCGCATAAATCCATAGCCGACCAAGTCCGTTGCCATGTATGAGGTTCACAAAGATTATTGGGAAGGGTCTCTGCACCCAAAACCATAAATGAACCTAAGCAATTATCTGTAGCCATCAAAGTATCCAAAGATGGCAAATCTAAATAACACTCCAAAAACATATCATCTGGAACATCCGTGAAGATAGGAGGTTCTGTGTCTGATATATCTATCTGCTTACGCCGTATGGCCGAACATCTGTCTGGTATAAAATTAAAAATATTAGAATTATCTACTAAAACGGGGTCAACAGTCAATAATGACACTACCTCAAATGTGCCACAAGCTAAGGGTGTCCACGTCAAGGTATCATTGGGAGTGCTCAAGACAATATTTTTATCATTATCTAAAATTGCAATATGACTAAAAAAAGTCGTGTCATAATCAGAATAATAAGACTGGATAAATATAGACTCTATCGGACAAAAAGTAGAAGATTGGACGGAAATAGAATCTATTGAGACCTCAAAAACATTAATATTAATACATTTCTTTTCTGGTAAATCGTCTATTTGGAAACAGTTTTCACGACTGATATCTACACATAACTCAAAATCACCTTCGGAGCTGAATGCTATATTTATTCTATTTCTATTTTCATTCTCAATAAGGCTATTGTTTAGCGTCCAGTTATAACTAGCCTCCCATATATACTCACCTATGATGTACATCAATGAGTCTGATAAACAAGTGAATACTTCACCTTGTATATCTGAGGTCCATTCTGGAATTGAAGATGGGCTACAAATGACTTGAATATTTTGGATATACATGATTTTTCTCCCACACACATCTTCAAATTCCCATGTCACTGTAATATCTCCCACACAATCTTCAATATTTTCAGACACTTGAGGAATGGCCGCACCACTTACCTCACATAAAAAACTATTGGCCAAATTGGAATATTTTAGATTTTCAAAAAAGAGGGGAATATCTTCGCACTCTATGGTGGTATCTTGAGGTAAAAACACCCATTGTGAAGCAGGGAAGGAATCCAAAATGGTAAGGTTTTGTGACACGGTGGTGGTATTTCCGCATAAATCCATAGCCGACCAAGTCCGTTGCCATGTATGAGGTTCACAAAGATTATTGGGAAGGGTCTCTGCACCCAAAACCATAAATGAACCTAAGCAATTATCTGTAGCCATCAAAGTATCCAAAGATGGCAAATCTAAATAACACTCCAAAAACATATCATCTGGAACATCTATGAATGTTGGAGCTTGCGAATCTATAATTTTAAGGTTTTTACGTAACGTGTCTGAACATCTATCAGGGGCGAATAAAGAGAAATTGTCAATATCTAAAAGAGAATTGTCAATATTTAAAAAAGCGACAATTGTAAAATCCCCACAGGAGGTGGGAATCCAAGACAAAGTATCGACATTCGAGCTAGAAATAATATTTTGGTCACTGTCCAATATCAAAATTTGACTAAAAGTAGCAGTATCCAAAATAGAATAGAAGGACTGAATAAAAACAGTCTGATTGGGACAAAAATCGGAAGTTTGGACCACAAGAGAGTCTAAAGTAACATCAAAAACAGTGATATTCTGACATATAGAAATTGGAAGATCCTCTACAAATACGCAATCTCCACTACTTATATCTACGCATAATTCATAAGTCCCTACTGAATCAAATATAGTGCTAAAACTATTGTCTTTTGTAATGAGAACTTCTTCTCCATTGATAAACCAGTGGTAATTATCAGCAAAACTATACTCTGAAATTGAATAATTGACTAAATTTTTCTGACAAATTGATGTTGGCCCCTCAATAATGCTTTCCCACGGTGGCAAGATTTGTCTCCCACAAAACTCCAAAACTTCAAAAGTAATCTCACATGCAGATCCATTACATCCGTCCACCATGAAGTAATAAGTGTTACCAGGAATTAAATTTTCTAAATTAAATACTATCTCATTTTCTCTACATTCGTTGACATCACACGCTACGGCCCTTCTAAAATCACAACTTTCATATACCGCTACTTGAACACCAAACGAGCAAGGACCTCCGAATAAACCACAAGGAAATATTCCTGGTCTACAAGATGTTCGGTTTTGACACATACCTGTACAGTTATCCAATTTCAACTTGACCGAAAAGCTTTCACACCAGGCCGTAAACCCAATCCACGAAGGATTGTCTGGTGCACCTTGGCTGTTACATATTGGGTTAGGTGCATCTTGTGGGTGCCTAAATGTAGACATAGGTAAGACTACTCCATCTAATTCGTCTGGTGTACAGATCACGGGTGTCGTATTACATTTACAACTCGCTTGAGTTCCATCCAAACAGGGTGCTATTTGGGCGTTGAGTACCCAACTGATTAGGACTAATAGAATTGGAAAGTAAAATTTAGACGCCGTGATCAACAAGAAAGAATTTAAAAATTATAATTTAAGTGCCATAAAATCCGGGGCATAACGCCTTCAGGCTGAATTAGTTTGAGAAGTTGAATAATTTTTTAAAATAACCACAAAGTTTTAATTTATTTTTCAATGTCTGCAATAATTTTTCTAATTCTATCCTCTAGTTTTTCAGAGGATAATTTTTCTCTCAATCTATCTACTAACAAAGGGAAAGCAAAAGGAGTGGGTTTTTTAGGTTGTGAAATAACGATTTTGGCCTCGAGAACTTTTTGAAGACACTGGCGCAATCTTCCTTCTTCTAGCTGGAAAGTCATGACTTCCTCATACGCTTGCTGATAGAGCATATTGTGTGGTTCGTATTCCCGAAAAACATCAAAAATCAATTGACTTGAGGCTTGAAGGTGCCTTTCTTTTTTGAGTTTTCCAGGATAACCTGAAAAGATAAGGCCTGAAATACGAGCTATATCCCTAAATCTCCTTTTGGCTAATTCTACACTATTAATGCTGGACTGAATATCCGAGGCGAGATTTTTTGTATTAAATAAGTCTTTGGTAATGATTTTGTGAATGTCAATAGACTGATCTGATAAAAGTTCAAAACCCAAATCATTTATCGCAATGGTAAATGTTATGGGCTGAATCATAGATAAGCGTTTGGCTATGAGTGTAGCCATGCCCTCATGTACACTTCGGCCATCAAATGGATACATGACCAAATGGTGACCTTCTTTAGTCTCAAAGTACTCTATCAAAAATTCGTGCCGAGAAGGAATAATCGACATGTCTTTTTGTTTTTGGAAAATAGGCGTAAGGCTTTCGATCTCAATATCTAATATTTCCCCTTCCATATATCGGTATATTTTTTCTCGCAGCGCTTCTGACATTTGTGTACTCAAAGGTAGCCGCCCACCAAGATAAGAGGGTATTTTACCTGTTTTTTTATTGGAAAGAGACACTTGTGCTACCATGTCTTTGAAGCGAATAAGTTCCAACGCCCTGCCAGCAAACCAAAAACTATCG
>DAIPYV010000255.1:0-3768 GCA_036782555.1 Saprospiraceae bacterium | reverse complement strand
AACGAGGTTGTTGAAGCCATACAGATGGCTTCTTACCGAAGTGAAATCGACAAAGTAGATTCGTGAAGGCTATAAAAAATACCAAGGCATCTGAACAAACAGAGCTATCGCCCCGCAGCAAAGCGAGGAGCGAGTAGCGTAGTCAAAACACTTTGAGCGATAGCCATAGTGCTTTTGTGATATACAGAAGATAAATAGGCGAAGCTTCTGATTTGCAGCTGTTTAGCTTTGGAATAACTGCCTTCATTTCATTTGGCAGTCAGGCCTGCCTACCTTCATTTCTTCTGGTAGGCAGGCAGGGATTTTCTAATGAATATTTCGGGTTAAAAAGAGTATTTTTAGTTTGCATGCATGTGATAATACTGATTCGAAATCATAAAATCCATAATAATATGAAAATTACATTTAAAAAAACTCTATACCAACCCCATTTTTGCGGCTTCTCTAATCAATGCAGCTGTATTGTTGACTTCAAACTTACTTAGTAGATTTTTACGGTGACTATTGACGGTGAGTACGCTGACATAGAGTTTACTAGCTATTTGTGGATTGGTGTGGCCCTCGGCGATAAGCTGTAAAACTTCCTTTTCTCTAGGTGTCAAAAATGGTGCTTTATCTTTTTTAAAAACTTGGTTTTGTACCAAATCAAATGGTACATTAAGTACCATTCCACCTTTATATACCTGTTTGATGGCATTGGTGATTTCTTCTTTGGAAGAACTTTTGATGAGATAGCCACTGGCACCCGCCTCCAACATACCATTGACATAGCTGCGCTCTGAAAATGTAGTTAGACCAATGGTTTTGACCATAGGAAACTCAGTTTTTATCTTTAGACAAAGTTCTATGCCATTGATATCGGGAAGATTGATATCCAACAAGGCCACATCGGGTAGTTCCTGTTTAATAGCTGATATGGCATCAATGGCATTGGTACATAAATGCGAAACGACCATGTCTTCTTCTTCGGAAAGGAGGGTTTTGAGGCCCTCCAAAATCATTGGGTGATCATCTACTATCATTACTTTTATCATGTCTGTGGGGTTTGAATTTCTATAACAAAAAGTGTGCCTTTACCTTCTGAACTGCTGATTTCTAGAGTTCCATTCATAAAACTCACCCTATCCGCAATATTTTTGAGGCCAATACCTGATTTGGAGTTTTCGACTGTTGGATCAAAACCAATACCATTGTCTTCAATTGTTAAATGAAGGTGGTCTTTTTGAAAATCCATTTGGATATACATGTCAGTTGCCTTTGAATGTTTCATAGCATTATTGATGACTTCTTGAATGATTCGGTAAATATTTATTTCAAAGGTTGAGTCCAATCTTTGATAATTGTAGGTTTGATAATGAATTTGCATAGAGCTAGAAGCATTCATTTTGCTTACATAGTCTTTGAGGGTTTCGTCTAGTCCAAATTTGAGTAATGACTCGGGCATCATATTATGTGCCACTTTACGCATTTCAACTATGGCTTGATCGAGCATGGACAATGCATTGTTAAAACTATCTACGCTTCTTCCTGAAAGTACCATGTTATCTCCCATATTGTTTAATGTGTATTTAAGTCCTGAGAGCATACCTCCCAATCCGTCATGTAGGTCTTTGGCCAATCGATGCCGCTCGTCTTCCTGCCCTTTGATGATAGAGGCTGTGGCCTGAAGTTGTTTTTCTTTGAGCAATTGGTCTTTTTCTTGTTCTATTATACGAGTTCTATAAGATGCATTTTTTTTCCAAATATAACTTATGACACCCAATGCCAATAGGGAAAGAAACAAACTCATTATGAGCCATTGTTGTCGCTTTTTTTGAGAGGAAAGCTTGAGTATTTCCTGTTCTTTCTTGGCAGTTTCATATTTTTTTTCGAGCTCATTGACCTGGGATTTGACTTCCAAACCACGCAATGAATCAGAAAGGGTTTGACCTTTGGATAAAAACTCATAAGCTTCTTTGTACTGTTTGAGTTCGTAAAGGTACTCTGCTTTATTGAGATACATGCCATCGAGTATATAGCCCATATCTTGATTTTCTGCTAACAAAATAGCATCATTTATGGTGGATACTGCCTTCGAGTAATCATCAGCATATTTGTAACATAGGGAAAGCTCTTTGAGACTAATAGCCTGCCCCATTATGGACCCCATATCTTTTTGGAGGGCTACAGCTTCATTAGCCATTCTAATGGCTTCAACGTACTGCTTATTGTTGCGTGCTATTTTGGCCAAAACAGATAGCGCATGTGCATAATTATTGGTTTGCCCTATATTTTGTGCGATGATTTTAGCTTCTTCCGCATAGGGTTTTGCATCAGACATTTTCTCTAAATTGTTATAAGCCAAAGCAATTGCTATCAGATTGTCACTTAGCAAAACGCTATCTTTTAATGTTCTTGATATTTTGAGGGCTTTTTTTCCGTAATCAATTGATTTAAGAAATAATATGGAGTCAGCTGTTATAGACTGTCCCATATTGTTATAAGTACCTGCAATGACGCCATATATTTTGGCTGCTCTTAGATGGTCATTGATACTCAAGGCAATGTCCAGAGCTTTTTGGTAGCGCTCAATAGACTTCTCATATTCATTGAGGTAACTATAAGAAATACCAATATTTCCTAATGCAGAAAGTTCTTTAGTTTTGTTGTTTAACTCCAATGCAGTTTGATAGGCCATTTGATTGATTTCCAATCCCTTTTCAAAATTTCCCATGAGGTTGTACATATAAGATTGGTTGGAAGCATACTTTAAAATTCCTTCCTTATCATCAATCTTTTTGGCGACTTGATAGGTTTTGTCATAGTATAAAATGGCAGTATCAATGCTCACATTTTCAAAATAAGCACTCAAATCCAAAAGGCTGTTTACTTTTTCTGGGCTATCTTTCATCTTTTGAATATTAGCATTCAATGTTTTTGCATCATTTTGTGTTTTGGGAACTTGACTCCATAGACCCAAATGGGTAATAGCAAGTACCCCTAAAATCAGAAATAAGGACTTCATGATAGATTGTTTTTAAAAACTTGGTGCAAAGGTCTAAAAAACTTTCTCCACCACATATCCCACAAAAAGGGGAAATTAAAATCACTCTTTTGAGGGATTGTCTATCGAAACCACAGGCTATACCTTTGCGAAATATTTTGTTTATGTACCAAACCTCAAAATTAAATAATTTAAATGAATTATGCATTAAAAATAATAAGTAAAAGATTGGACAGTCTTATAGATAATGATCTGATGCACCTAATACAAGAACCTTCATGGTTAAGTTACTTCACTCGAAAAGTAGGTATAAAAGATCAAAATGTACACAAGGTGGTATCTATTTCAGAAATCATTTATTTACAAGCCCAATCCAACTATACACTCATCTTCACTGAAAAAGGAAAGTTTTTTAGTAGTAAAACCCTTAAAGTGTGGACAGATGAGATTCAACATGAATATTTTATCAGACCACATCATTCATTTTACGTCAACAAAATGTATATAGATACCATAAATAAATCACAAGCCCAATTCCAACTTACCAACGGAACTAAAATACCGATTTCAAGAAAGTTCAAAGGTGTCGACCAATTGTATGTTCCTGTTGTTTTTTTAAAAAACGAAGAGGAAAGTTAAAGCAAGTCTCAATATATAAATTTTCTCTTACTTATTTTGTAATTAGAAACAAGTTATCTGCATAGGTAACTTGTTTTTTTTGTACTTTCTTAAATATATCCCCTAAAAAGAGGAGAAAAAATTCCACTTTTCGAGGGATTGTCCAG
>DAIPYV010000254.1:0-3800 GCA_036782555.1 Saprospiraceae bacterium | reverse complement strand
TTAATTTTAATAGGGATCGAGAGCAAATGATGAACTCTTGGCAGCTTTTTCAAGCCATTGATTCATTTAGTATGAATATTCAAAATAATAAAGATAGAATTTCTACAAGCCTCCGAGTTTTGGCTCAGAATGCTACCAATGATAATCAAAAAGAAGGATTTAGTGAGGCTACCTATAAGCCCGCAGCACCTAATAATGATAACCAGATTCCTGTAGTTTTGTCAGAAAATACAAAGGAACGCAACAATAATGAAGGCATAGATACAATTTACTCATCAATTGATACATCAAAAAGTCAAATACTTCGATTAAAAAAACTACCTAATAAGCAGATTCCTGTTGAAAATATTTCTAATCCCATAATAACTTTAAATAACCTGCCCAAAAAAGTGGTCACTCAAAAATCTATACCTGACTCAATAGAATATCGACATATAGCTCAGCGCGTAGATTCAGTACATCTTAGTGAAGTATTGGTGCGCGCCCAAAGTAGCCTCTCTCGATCTAGAGATGAAGTGTCAACTATGTCTAATATTAACAAAGATTACCACTATCAATATCAAAAATATATGCTTAGGCTCAATCAACAGTATAGTTGGGCCATGATATGTGTCGTTTTTTTATTCATAGGGGCACCATTGGGTAGTATCATTAGAAAAGGTGGCTATGGCTACCCATTATTAGTAGCTATTCTATTTTATATGATATTTATTATCAGTACGATATATGGTGAAAAATTGGTAAAAAATGATAGTATGAACGGATTAAAAGCAGCTTGGCTTTCGGTGTTTTTACTTTTGCCATTTGCTGTAGGATTGACATATATGGCCTTAAAGGATATGAAGTTTAATGCCAATTGGATGCAATCTTTTTGGTACAGATTATTTCCCACCAAAGAGATAAAAAAAATATAATATTATTTTTAACCCGCATTATACATTAGAAAATCTATTACATGCCGAAATTCCTGCAAAATAAGGCGCTTCGCTAATTTTCACTCACTCACCATAGTGGTGACTATGATTCGCTCATGAAAATCCTTATTTTATTGGCCTTTCGACCTTCATTACGAAGTTCTAACGCATAATGCAGGTTTAAAAAAAAGGCAACAACCTCTCGATTGCAGCCTTTTTATAATATATCTAATTTGTTAATGTAATTAACTCTTAGTCTATTTCTTTTACGATCCTGTCAGCTCTATATATATATTTGAGTGCAGCATATATACCAGCTGAATGAACAGAAACGGCCCTGTTTTTTTCAGTATCGAATATGAAATTGCCCGGTAAAGATTCAATATTTCCATCAAATACCAAACCCACAGTTTCTCTATTCCTATTGATGACGGGGCTACCACTATTGCCACCTATGATATCATTAGTGGATACAAAGTTGTAGGGAGATTTTAATAATTCTGAAGTAGGTTCTGTCCATCTATCTGGTATAGACCAAGGAAACTCTTTGCCATGCGAATAGTATCTGTCATAAAAACCATAATACGTGGTCATAGGAGGAGCCACTGTTCCATTATAACTATAACCTTTTACTATACCATCCGTAATTCTCAAAGTAAATGTGGCATCTGGCGGTAATTTGTCACCAAACACCTGAAATGCTTGATGAGCTACTTTAGCTTCTAAATTTTGTCTGACTGGAGCGCTTTTTTGGAATGCTGTTCCGGCGTCTTTATGTCTAGAAACGAAAATATTGGCTGCTTCTAATAATGGATCCTTTACATTTTTCATTTCCGCTTCATTGTCTAAATATCGTGTCACTAATGCCTCATTGGTAAATAGGGTCGTATTCATCAAATCTTTGATATAAGTTGCGATATCTTTCTTTCCTAATACTTTTTGTAAAGTCATATCGCCCTCATAAATATCTTCCGAAATTTCGGTCAACCACATGCCGAGTAAGTCAACTTGCTCTTGCGTGTTTATCGTTTTACATTTTTCGATGATGGCGTTTTTGAGACGTTCTTTTCTTTCAGCATTCGCATTTTCATCACCTACCATATCTAAATAATTGGTCAAGTCATACATAACTCCATATATATTCCCTCTATTTCTATTCGGTTGAAGGTGTATAACAGCCCATCCATGTGGGTTGAGGTCTTTATATAGCTCTTTCATTTCATCCCAGTAATTCAATCCAGAGGATTTTGATCTTATGTGATTTTCCATTTCTACTTTTCGGCCGAATAATTCAGGATTATTTAATCCACCCGTAATCCCACCAAATGCCTTCATACCATTAGCTATATTGGCTATCGTATTTAATAATTCTTGTGCCTCATATTGCTTTTCCGGGTCATCTTTTATGCTATTGTATTTAGCCATCAAATAGTCATTTCTGTTTTTTGAGAATTTGTACATAAATGGATATCGATAATCTCTGTCAAATTCAAGCTGAGCTACTGTACGATAACGTTCTGTTCTACCTGGATTTCCTACTATAAATACAGGTTCGTTTTCCATGGCACCATTTTTATTGAACTTAAGATAGTTTTGTGATGTGTTCACAGGTTTTCCATCTTCGTAGGCACGCCAAAAAGTGGCATCTAAATTATACCTTGGGTAAGTGAAATTATCAGGATCACCACCAAAAAATCCTAAATCCAATTCAGGTATCCAAACCAATCTGATATCATCATATCTTTTGTAACCATATATCGAGAACTTGCCGCCACTATAGAAAGTCACTACTTGGATTCTTAAATCTTTCCACTCAGGTTTTTCTTTATACATTTTTTCCAATTCCTCTAATGCTTCTTTTCTTATTTTTTGCTCTTCTTCTTCGGATTTAGCATTTCTAGTTTTTACTTTTACCCAATCCGTAATGTCTTCTGCCTTGATAAGTTGCTCCACAAACAGGCCATCAGCTTTGCGTTCATCTTCTAAAGCACTGGCATAAAAACCTTGTTTGTCAAAGTTTTCGCCATCACGCTGTAGTGCTGTGACGACATCTCTTGAACAGTGATGATTCGTCATGATTAGACCTTGCTCTGAAATGAATGATGCACTACACCATGACGCAAATCTCAGTGATGACTTACGAACGTAGTCAAACCATTCATCATCAACATCCATATTGTAAGTATCTTTTAGATATTTTTTAGGTGGATTTTCAAATGTCCACATCTTACCGAAATCCAAAGGATCAGGGGTTTGTCCTACTAGGTTTAGTACGAAAAAACCCATAATAAAGAGTAATAAAAATGTTTTTTGCATTTTGAATTTATTTAATTTAGTGCTATAAACGTTAGGCTGTTGTATTTTGTTTTACCAAAATAACCGTATGAATTACAAAGTTAGAAATTAGAAGTTAGAATTGATTGTAGAATGCTGATTTGAAAACTGATGCCCAAGGGAGCTATATTAAAAGTTGAGCGCAATTTAAGGAATCTATGGTGGTTGAGTGCAGTGCAATGAAGTCGAAACCACAAGCTACGAAACCACCTGATTGTCTCAACGTCCTCGCTGAGATACGGTATCCAATGGCCTAAGGCCAAATTATTATGCTTACCCACCAGTTAAAAAACAGTAAGGCAGGGTTTTACTTTGTGAGCATGGCCTGTCAATAATCCATATACCCCAAAATAATTAACAAAATATTTGGAAATGTCAAAATAAATACTTACATTTGTCAATGATTTGTGGTGAATGGAAAATGGATAAGCTGAATTATTACTTATTAACAATATTTTTTAACATTTAAATTTTGGAAAAATGAACAAATTTTTGTACCTTACAGCCTTACAGCCTTACAGCCTTACGTTAAACGCTCTCTTAACCTCTTAA
>DAIPYV010000253.1:0-3906 GCA_036782555.1 Saprospiraceae bacterium | reverse complement strand
GGATAACTTTTCATTTTTATCTACTAAAAACACTATTCTGCGCAATGTGGGTTAAGTCATAATGTACAAATGAGCCGTGTGTTACCTTTGTTACATAATTAAAAATAAATAAACATAAAAAATTCACACATGAAACTTGTAAATCTAAAAATTGGGGTCTTGTTGGTCATATGTTTATCTTATTTTTCTGTACTCAACGCATAAAAGAAATTATCAGTAAAGAACAATGTAAGTATAGCCGTAAATGGTACCTCTACTATGCACGATTGGGTGATGAATTCTACTGCTGCGGCTATTGTTATAACACTACATGAGGATGATAAAGGAATTTTGAATAAAATATCAGATATGCAGTTTAGTATGTCATCAAAGTCGCTTAAAAGTGGTAAAAGTGCCATGGATAAAAATGCATATAAAGCACTTAAGGCGGACAAATTCCCCAACATAACGGCCAAACTAAAAAGCGCCACAGTTACTACAAATGATAATAAAAATTTTAGTGTCCGCGCTAAAATCTTACTAAATATTGCTGGCGTTGAGAGAGAATCAGATTTAAAGGTCAATATTAAGAAAATTAATATGGATGGTTATGAAATAAAAACTAGTACCGAAATAAGTATGGCTGACTACAACGTATCGCCACCTTCATTTATGATGGGTGCCGTCAAAACAGGAAATGATGTTACTTTAAATATCAATTTTAATATTCAATAACAATAATTTTTTAAAACCAAGTAAATTTAAAACCAATGAAAAATTTAATTTTGTCCATTATTGCTTTAGTGTGGGTCTTTCAGCTTAATGCTCAAATTCAGTATTCGCGCGAAAATAATCAATTAGGGTTGCACACTTTTGAGCCATCAAAAGATGATAGTACGGAATATAAGGGGCTAAAGGTAAAGATTAGAGGTGCATTCACTCAAGGGTATCAAAGTTTATCTCATAGCAATGCGGATACATTCACTTTAGCTAATAAGAAGTTGTATGCTATGTCTGGAGGATTCAATTTGGCAGCAGCTAATTTGAATTTTGATATACAGCTGGAAGATGGTATTAGAATATTTTTGGAAAATTACATGGCCTCAAGACATCACAATGAGTTTTGGGTAAAAGGGGGTTATATACAAATAGATAAATTACCCATGTTTGGAAATCCAAAGTGGTTTGCCGATTATGTAAGAGTAAAAATCGGGCATATGGAGGTGAATTATGGTGATCAACATTATAGACGATCTGATGGTGGTAATACTATTTTTAATCCCTTTGTTGAAAACAATATTATGGACCAATTTACCACGGAGATAGGAGGAGAAGTCTATGTGTTTCCTACCAAAGGATTGATGCTGATGGCAGGTATGACTGGAGGTCTTATAAGAAATGACATATTTGATTACAGCACAAACCCGGCTAACGCGGTACAAAGAAGAAATCCCGCAATATTACTAAAAGCTACATACGATAATAAAATGGATGATTTGAGATATCGATTGAGTGCGTCACTTTATACTAATTCTGAGACACCTCGCTCTACCATTTATGCTGGAGATAGAACGGGTTCTAATTATTTTGGTGTAATGGAAGCAACGACTTTCAATGCAGCATCAAATTTTACTAGTGGACGATTCAATCCTGGTACACTTAATTCTGTTACAGCTATTATGATTAATCCATTTGTTAAGTATAAAGGATTGGAAGTTTTTGGTACTTATGAAGTAATGAGTGGTAAAATGATTGCTGAAACTGAAAACAGAAGCACGACTCAAATATCAGTGGAAGGTATTTATAGATTTCTCGCTAATGAGCAGGTATTTATTGGCGCAAGATATAATACTGTGAACAGTAGATTAGCTGGATATACAGAGGATGTTACGATAGATAGATTGGCCCTCGCTGCAGGTTGGTTCCCTACCAAAAACTTATTGCTCAAAGGAGAGTATGTCAATCAAAACTATGACGGTTTCTTAGGTACAGATATCCGCAACCAAGGAAATTTTAATGGCATTGTCGTTCAAGCAGTTGTAGGATTTTAGTCCTTAATAATAAATAATATTTTAATAAACGAATGGCTTCTATATTAGAAATGCCATTCGTTTATTTATGAAAATTTTTATGTCTATGGTTTATTTTAACATGCTAATCATATTCCAACTTTTTCACTTTGTCCATTCCAAAGATTTTGATATCAATCAAATCTGGACCGTAAAGAGTGCAAGTAATATTTACATAAATGGTGCGACCAATCTCAATAAATTTGTTTGTGGGATTAATGATTATGGGAAAGAGTCTCATTTGAAATTTTCAACTATGAGGTCTCGTGATGGATTTTATAAAGTCAATGGACACATTGTAGTCCCTATCAATAATTTTAACTGTGGACATAAGATAATGACAAAAGACTTTCAGCGCACATTAAAGAGTCCAAAATATCCTGATATGATTATTAACTTTAAAAAAGCTACCCACTTACCTGATGAGAAACCTCAATGTATTGTGGTAGGCCTTGAGATTCATTTGGCAGAATGTGTGAAATATTTGTCCATTGATTTTCAGCCAATTAAGAGGAATCCTGATTTATTGTGGAATGGTGTGGCACATCTCAAATTTTCAGATTTTGATTTAGAGCCACCCTCTAAATTTGGGGTAAGCATAAAAGTAAAAAACGAATTAGCTGTAGAAATCAATTTAAATTTGTCTCGAAGTTGAAGTTTTAAAATACACTTTAACCCAAAAAATGCAGTTGAAAATCCCTGCCTGCGCTGACGGTACTGCGAGGTAGATATTGTGAAGCAAAACAACTTAGAAATCAATACTTTACACTTTGTTTGACTTGTCAGAATACCTTACGGTATTTCTCCTCGTCAAAAGCCTTGATTTTACCTGCCCGCTCACCTAGGCAGGCGGGTTATTGTTTTACTTCTTCCTCCTACAGCGGGACAGGCGGCACGAAGTTCAACTGCATTATTTGAGCTTAATAGAACCGATGGTTAAAGTTGCATTTTTGTAAAAACCTACCAACACCGACCAGATAATATTGAAAGATATGCCCGCAGAGTTTCAATGGACGAAATCGAAAAAAACGGCTACAACCTGAACATTTCAAGATATGTAAGCACATCAGAAGACGAAGTACAAATAGATTTGACAGATGTAAACAAAAAATTGAGTTCAATAAATGACAACATCAAAGAAAGCACGGACAAACACAATGAATTCCTGAGACAATTGGGATTAAATACGATATGAAGGTGCCCAATGCAACATTACTCAAATAAATTGAATGTTTTTCGTCATTAATTTTTCGTCATTAAATAATCTCGTCGTAACTTAGCGTTTTAATTCATCCACCTGAAAATATAAAATGCAAAAAGTTCTAATAGCCAATAGGGGAGAGATAGCCTGCAGAGTCATCAAGACCCTCAAAAAAATGGGGATAAAAAGTGTAGCTGTCTATTCGGAAGCGGACAAAAATGCCTTACACGTCAAAATGGCCGACGAAGCTTTTCTCTTAGGCCCGGCACCGAGTTCTGAATCTTATCTTCGTCAGGATAAAATCATAGAGATTTGTATGGAGAATGGTGTAGATGCTGTACATCCAGGTTATGGTTTTTTGAGCGAAAACTCTGCCTTTGCATTAAAACTTCAAGAAAAAAATATCAAGCTCATAGGGCCATCTGCCTATTCTATGGATATCATGGGTGATAAGCTTAGCGCCAAAGATGCTGTCAAGGACTTCGGAATACCTATGGTGCCTGGCACTGATTATGCCATCACGGATGTACACGAAGCCAAAAAAATCGCAGAGAACATTGGTTTCCCAGTATTGATTAAGGCATCCGCTGGTGGAGGCGGGAAAGGCATGAAAATGGTACATCACGGTGCAGAATTTGAAGAACAGATGCAATTGGC
>DAIPYV010000252.1:0-3994 GCA_036782555.1 Saprospiraceae bacterium | reverse complement strand
AAAATCACCATTGCTGCTCCTATATTCACGGATGTTCTTAGCCAATGAAGGACCTAAACCTGCCACATAAGTCAAAAGATGGTGTGATGCTGTGTTGAGGTTGACACCGACTTGATTCACGCTACTCATTACTGTCATATCTAGTGACTGTTTGAGCTTTCCTTGATGCACGTCGTGTTGGTATTGACCCACACCAATAGATTTGGGGTCGATTTTGACCAATTCTGCCAATGGATCCATCAATCGACGACCTATAGAAATCGAGCCACGCACTGTGACATCATGATGAGGAAATTCCTCTCTAGCTACATCTGAAGCTGAATAAATAGATGCACCGTTCTCACTCACCATGAAGATTTGAATCTGGCTATCAAATTTTATAGACTCCACAAGGACTTTACTTTCTCTTGAGGCCGTCCCATTTCCTATGGCTATGGCATTGATACTGTATTTATCCACCCAATATCTTATTTTATCTTGAGCCTCGGCCCATTGATTTTGTGGTGCATGGGGATAGATGGTATCATTATATATCAGTTCACCATTTTCGTCAAGACATACTATTTTGCATCCTGTACGAAAACCTGGATCTAGAGCCAATACAGATTTTTGGCCTAAAGGTGGCGATAACAAAAGTTGACGAAGGTTTTCAGAAAATACTAGGATGGCTTCATCATCAGCTTTTTCTTTATATTCAGAAAATATTTGATTTTCTATACTAGGGATCAACAATCTTTTATAACTGTCTTCGATGGCAAGCTCTATGATATCTGCTTCTTCACTATGATATTTGATATAAATGCGTTTAATAGTGTCCAAGGCTCTTTCGTCATCTATCTGCAATGAAACACGGAGCATTCCTTCTGTTTCTCCCCGCTTCATGGCCAAAAATCTATGTGATGGGCATTTGCTTAGTTTTTCTGAAAATTCAAAATAATCTTCAAATTTTTGAGCTTCTTCTTTCTTTTTTAGATTGACTTTGGAAACAATTTCAGCATTACGTCTAAAGGTTTCTCTTAGACGTTCGCGTATGCTAATATTTTCACTTACCCATTCAGCTATGATATCTTGTGCACCCTGTAAGGCATCTTGGACACTTTTGATGGCGTCATTGAAATATCGTTGAGCTAAAAGAGAAATATTTTGCCCTTTCTGGCTCATGATAATTTTTGCCAATGGTTCCAATCCCTGCTCACGAGCCACATCTGCTCTAGATTTCTTTTTGCGTTTATAGGGCGCATACAAGTCTTCTATTTCATTGGAATCATAGGAGTTGAGTATTTTGTCTCGTAGTTCCGATGTTAGTTTTCCTTGTTCTTCAATACTAGATAAAATAGACGTTTTACGCTCTTCCAATTCAATGAGCTTTTTGTAACTCTTTTGTACATCCGCTATTTGTACTTCATCTAGGCTACCCGTTACTTCCTTTCTATATCGTGCTATGAAGGGTAGGGTAGCACCATCTTCTAGGAGTTCAATAGTTTTAACAATTTGAGAACTACGAATACCCAAAGTCGTGGATATGAGTTCTAAATGTTTTGGATTCAAATTTAAGCCATTTTTAAATTAAGGTGCAAAGGTACGAAAATAGAAGTAAAAAATGTAATGTGATGACCAGTTGAAGTTTTTTAAAAGTAACTTTTTTTACATAATTTTAAAATGAAAAGCCTCAATCTAAGAAATTTAGTCTTTGTGTAAAAGGGTTCGAATATGCTGCTTAAAAATTTTTGAAAATAAAAAAGGCTGTGCGATTTTGCACAGCCTTTAAATTACTGAAATTAAATTTTTTAATTATCAAACCATAATTTCTTATCTTGCGTTTGCCCTGTAGGAAAGTTTGTGCTATTGTACAATCTTTCATTCAGTGGATAAACAAACCTTCTTGGTATTTGACCATCAGGTGTTGCAGGATCTGGTGCTACCTGAAGAGTAGGAAATCCAGTTCTTCTCCAATCTACCCATGATTCACTATCTGTGCAATTATGAATATACTTTTGAGTCATAATTTTTTCTAAGGTAATACTGCCAGCATCCAAAGAATTAGCTGCAACCCATGTACTATCTGAAACTCCATATTGAGCTAAACTTGCTTTAAGAGCTTCATTATAAGCATTTGCAGCTCCCGCAGCATCTGAACTTAGTTTTGCTTCAGCTTCTATAAATTTTAATTCCGCATACGTAACAAATGAAACTGGTGAGGCTTTAGCCGCAAAAGCTGACCCCAAAAATGACGCACCTGTATTGGCTTCACCAGGATTACTTCCAATAAAACTTCCATCTTCTTGAACCACAAAAAATGTGCTTCTTCTTGGATCACTTGTTGCGTTCATCATACCAACAATTGTATTTGAAGCTCTAATATCAGTTCGTAATTGGTCGAATTGATAAATAGGGTTTAATTCATTATTGGCTTCACCAAATTTAAATACCATATTGTCTGCATTGCTAGCAATGGTATTTCCTTGTAGAGCTGATAGAACTGAAGCATAACCATTTCTTTTGCTAGTATGTAAAGCAAATTTAGCTTTAAGCGCTTGTGCCGCTTTAGACCACATAGCTACGTTCCCCTTATAAAATAAGTCAGCATTGGCTCTTAAAGTTACGGCACCAGCAGGTTTAGCAAAATCAGCAATGGCACCATCTAAGAGAGTGTTAATAGATGCATAAATGGATTCTTGTGAATCAAATTTCGGTGTTAAATTACCTTGGTCTCCATTTAATGCGTCTGTATATGGAATATCTCCCCAGGCAGAAGTCAATCTACCCAATCTATCCGCCATAAGAACTCTTGCAATTCCTGCATAATGAGGCGCATTCAATTCTTCTGCTTTTTTTAATAAAATTTGTGCATTTTTTAGAATGTCAGCATAACTACTATTCCAAAGATTATTAATATCAGATTCGTTGATAAGATATCTTTCAAATGCTGCTGATTGTCTATCAACACCTGCCATTTGTTGCATGGGAATAGTTGAAAATCTAGCTAAATCGCCTCCTTTAGTATAAGCTGAAGCCAAAATAATTTGAGGTAATAAATCTGGCATGGATACGTCCGTAGGAGCATTTGGAGATTTATTTAAATCCGTATCTATCCAATCGCTACAACTTGTGAATGAAAGAGCAACAACTAATAGTGCTCCTACAAATTTTAATGATAAATTATATATTTTCATTATTTTATTTTTAATAATTATAAAATGAATTAGAATCCTACTCTTAACCCAAAAACATAACTTTTCGTTCCAGGCATATTGAAATATTCAAGTCCTTGACCATTTCCTTGACCTATAAGACTAGTTTCTGGATCTATACCTGTGTAAGGGGTGCTCAAGAATAAGTTCCTACCAGTAAAATATAATTCAGTGTCTTGAACTTTTAAATTACTTAATAAAGACTTAGGAAGCTTATATGACAAGGTAACTTCTCTTAATCTGACCCAATCAGCTTTTTCAACGTAAGGTTCTGCCGGTCCAGTAAATCCTGAACCTTCACCTCCTCTATACCAATTTTCCCCTAATTGAACTTGCTTAGTGTTGGGTTGGCCATCAGCGGTGACACCTTCGAAAACATAATTGGTTAACTCTCTTGTTTCTGTTTCTTTACTAGTGCCAAAGAAATTCATCGCTCCTCTCGTACCATTCCACATGTAACCTCCTTTCTTAATATCCCACAAAAATGAAAATCCAATATTTTTGTAATTAAATGAATTATTAATTCCAAGAATCCACTCAGGAAGTGTATTTCCTATGTTATTGTCTTCGCCTGCAGCAGTAGGGAATCCGCTTTCAGCAATTAGCACCTGACCATTGCTATGTCTTGTCCATCTATCCCCAAATATTGAACCATAAGGCTCACCAACAACTGCTCTTGTTTGAGAACCTGTAAATCCAGCCAAAAATACATTTTCAACTCCATCAGCCAAAGATAAAACTTCACTTATATTTTTAGTCCAATTGATATCTAAATTCCAACTAAAGTCTTTATTGGCTACTGG
>DAIPYV010000251.1:0-3994 GCA_036782555.1 Saprospiraceae bacterium | reverse complement strand
GCATTCATCCATGCATGTGATGATTTACAACCAAGTGTGAGTGGCAATCCGCCACAGCAATTAAAGGCGCTCTGTAATGCTGATGGTAAATTATCATTGACAAATCCTGATCAGTTTATTTTTGCGAAACCATTGTCAATCCAAGTTGCGATTCCAAAAGGTATCGGTCAGTTTGGTAGTAATGGTAAAGAAATAGTATCTGGCATGTCAGTAGATAGTAAAGGTTTTGTGTATTTAATGGGATTGACTGACGGAAATCTTGACGGAAAAACAGATGCTGAAAATGAAATATTTGTTTCAAAAATGGACAGTCTTGGAAAAGTGTTATGGACTACTGAAATAGCAATGAAAGAAGGTACATTCTTAAAAGATGGCACTTGTGATGATGAGTTCATTTACGTAGCGGGGCGTACTTTAGGTAATTTACCAGGCTTTACCAATGCAGGACGATGGGATGGCATCATTCTCAAACTTAGATTGGATAATGGCAATATTGCCGCTATGAACCAATGGGGCAATCAGGCGATAGATGGATATGGCAGTATCATTATGGACGATGCGGGCAATTTGTTTGTTTCAGGACAAGGTTCTCCACAAGGTCAATCAACGACAGATGACTCATATTTAGTAGCGAAACATAAAAAACAAGATTTATCTAGTGTTTGGAGAGTTATAGAACCAACAGTTGCTACGGGATTTTCTGCAAGTGCAGAAGCATGGGGTGGACTGACTTATGTCAAAGGAAATACACCGGGCAATGGCCGTTTGATTAGTGCCGGATGGTACATAGCTGCTGGTGGAGCCAATATTTTTGCATCAGTCTACGAAAACTTAAATGCAGAGAAACCTTCAAGACCACACTCTATTGTTGCAAATTCGGCTGGTGGTGCTACGGCTGACTGGATATTGGATAATGTAGTGGATAGCAAAGGAAATATTTATTTTGCAGGATTTACTACAGGTAATTTTCAAGGTCAGAACTTAGGAAATGGTGATGCGTATATCGTAAAATATTCACCTACACTCACCAATCCAAAATTTCTGCATGTAGGTACTGAGCAATCAGATTTGTTCTATAAATTAGATATCGATGCTAATGATAATCTTTACGCTACAGGTTATACTTATGGCGATTTCTCAGGCAAAAACGCAGACGCTACAAAAGAAACTGGTGATGTGATTGTGGTAAAATTTGATGCTGACCTTAATGAATTAAAAAGGGTGCAATTTGGCACACCGCATGAAGATAGAGCTAATGCTTTATTGAAAGATGATAAACTATATATAGCTGGAATGACTGAAGGAGCAATGTGTGGCCCTTCATTTGGAAGTTTTGATGGATATGCATTGGCATTAAATACTAAAGATCTCAGCTTTATCGACTTTAAGACGATTACAAGTATTGATGAAGTGAATGCTGGACTATCTTCAATTGAGATCTATCCAAATCCCACAAATCAATCCCTATTTATCAAATCACCTCTTGAACGTTTTGATTATAAAATAATGAATCAATTTGGTACCTTGATCATAAAAGGGAATCTTGAAAATGATAAAAGTATAGATGTTTCTGCTCTACAGAGTGGTATGTACTTCATCACAATTTATTCTGATGACCAATTTATTAGTAAAAAATTTATAAAACCCGACTAAAAAAATCTTTACAGGGTAACCCGCATTATTTTATAGCACCACGTTAAGTGGCTTGAAAATAATGCGGGTTAAATACACCTTTACATCATTGATATTTTCATGTTTTGGATTATATTTGTTTCTTTATAATTTTGGCTAAATAAAAATTTCATTTTTATATATTATATTATTTTACAATATAATCAAAAATAGGTTCTAATTATCCATACATGAACAATTTTAACCTAAATATCTAAAATAAAATATAGAAAAAGTGCATCTATTAGAGATAATATGCTTACCTTTACGGTGTTAAACATTAATAAATAAGACATATTAAAACACTTAATAGATTCAAGGTAAAAGTACAAATAAAATACAATTTAAGGCTACAAAAACACAAAAATCTTTTAGTGCAGAGAGTTTAACTCAATATGGTGGCCTGAGTTCCCTATTTGATTACGTGGTTAAACTTAACATACCCAAAATATTTGATGACCTATTTCCAACAGTAAAGCACAATGCGACAAAATTTTCAACTACTCAAATTTTATTGAGTTTTCTTTGTGCCTCACTATGTGGTGTGAAGCGAGTTTCTCGAATAGAAACCTTTACAAGAGATACTTTGGTCAATAAATTATTGGGGCTAAAAAAGTATATAGACCAAGACACATTAGGATCCCGACTTTCAAAAATGGGTCAAAGTGGCGCTATCATTTTACATGAAAGAATGATGCGATTCAGTAAAGAATATATGATCCAACAGAATTTAGAAACTATCACCTTAGATTTAGACAGCACAGAACAAACAGTATATGGACGACAACAAGGAGCTCAAAAAGGGTATAACCCTCATAAAAGAGGAGCTAGATGTTATCACCCGATAGTTTGCTATGTATCAGAATTAAAATATTTGCTAAACAGTTGGTTTAGAACGGGTTCTTCATATACAGCCAATGGTGTTGTAGAATTTATAAAGCAGACATTAACATTGATACCTACAGGCAAACAAGTTTTTTTGCGTGCTGACAGTGGGTTTTTCAATGGTGCACTATTTGACTTATTAGAAGAAAAAGGACACACGTATTTAGTAAAAGTAAAACTGAAGAACCTGAAAACTCTTCTAAATGCTCAAACATGGATAACTTTAGGCTGCAATACAAAAATGGCCGTATGCCAGTTTCAATATAAAGGGAATAAATGGACGAAAACAAGAACACTATACGGCATAAGAATACTGAAAAGATACGAAGAAGTCGAGATATTAGGCAAAAAAGAACAAGTACCTGTCTATGAATATTTTTGTTATTGCTCCAACTTACCTAATCAAAACGGAGATACCTTAAATCAACTTTATAGAAAAAGGGCTGAAAGTGAAAACTGGATAGAACAAGCTAAAAACCATCTTTTAGCGGCACAAACATTAATGCAAAACTTTCACGGCAATGACATTATGTGGCAATTATCCGTGTTGGCCTATAACATTTCAATAATGATGAGGCATGCTGTTTGTAAAAAAGCATGGAAAGAAGAATACATAACATTTAGAGATTGGTATGTGAGAATACCAGCAAAGGTCGTTAATAGTGCAAGAAAAATCGAGATTAAAATGGCTAAATACTATTATGAATCTAAAAGATGGATAAAATTGCACAATCTAATAGTCCAATTAGAATAAAATATTTCCGAAACCATTATTAAAAATTTATCAAAGCCCCAATCTGTATAGTTTGAGGCTAAAAGTGCTACATGTAAAATTGAAAATATTTCCATTTAAGGAAATATTTAATAGAAAACGAATAAAAGGAATAAGATTATCATCAAAAAACTAATAATAAAATGCTTTTCTATAGCTAAGAAACTTAATAAACCCAACATTACTGCATCTATTAAGTGTCTTCAATTCACTTAAAAATCCATTTTAGATATTTAGGTTTAACATTTATCGCACTTATGTAGGTAGTTCTTGTTCATGCCCAAATCCAATACTCTCGTGTCAATAACCAGTTGGGGCTGCACGTTTTTGAGCCATCCAAAAAGGATACAGTTGGCTTCAATGGATTTAAAATCGCTATAGGAGGTGCTTTCACACAGGGTCTTCAGAGTCTTAATCATGAAAACGTTGACACCTCGTCTGCCAATATTAATAAACTTTACTCAATGTCAACTGGTTTTAATCTTGCAGCAGCCAATTTAAACTTTGATGTTCAATTAGATGATGGTATTAGAGTTTTTCTTGAAAACTATATGGCATCTAGACATCATAATGAATTTTGGGTTAAGGGTGGTTATATACAAATTGACAAACTTCCTATGTTTAACAATCCAATTTTTAAGCGGAATTGAATGTAAATCTTGCCAT
>DAIPYV010000250.1:0-4033 GCA_036782555.1 Saprospiraceae bacterium | reverse complement strand
CTAAACCTTTTGTTATTCATTCTAAAGCCCATTTTGAAATCCAATCTAAAATATTGTGGTTGTTTTTCTGAAAAGGCTAATTTCTCTTTCAAAACTTGTGCGCCTTCCAATCGAGACATTTCCAAATCAATAGGTGTTTGGTATCTGCCACCAGCATAAGTCACGCGCGCATCGGTGGTCAATGCTGTATTTTTTGAAATTTTCCATTCCTTACCACCCAAAATATTGAATATATATTCGTTGTTGAAAGCGGTGTTGCGCTCTACACCATCGCTCCCTGTGTATTTGCTTTGATAGAGCGATGTAGTGAACAATGTATAGTAACTCTTACTAAAAAACTTTTCCACAGTCCATTCTATTCCATAATTTCTACCTGTTCCTTCATTGACCAGTGCACCTGCAAAAGGAAATACAAAATCAGCACCAGCATTCAGTATCGAAAAAGAAGAAGGTGCTTTTGTCACCGGAACATCATAAAGATATTGGTAGTAAATCTCCGATTTTATCCTCCAATCTTGTGCAGGCGTATAGTTGGCACCTAAGACTAAATGATGTGATTTGGTCATGTCCAATTGCTCATTTATCATAAATGCATTTCCATTGATGTCCACATCTCGTTGAAATAAGTACGGAAAAGGTTGTGTCTGTGCATGAAGTCCGTATCCAAAATTGATAGTAGATTTTTCTGATGTTTTATAATTTAAACCTAATCTTGGTTGTACCGCTACTTTTGTATTCAGTTGCTGTACTAAAGCATTGACACCCATCACCACATCGAGGCGTGAAGTCAATTTGCCCATCAGCATGGCAAAAGGTTCATATGTAGCAAAGGTTTCATCGATATTTCTGATTTCTAAAAGATCTGGCATTCCATCACCATCAAGATCAATATTGCGATCTCTTGTACGGAGGACTCCTTGAGCCCAATTCATAGTAGCTGTTAGACCCATACGGCTATTCCATCGGGCATTGTATTTGGTATTGATGGAAGATGTGAGTGTTAAGCGTGGGCTCACATCATTGACCTCAGTAAAGCGGACAAACTGAGTATAAGTGGTGTCTGTGTATCTATTAGCGTAAAATTCATTGCCTGCACGACTGTAAGCTATAGTGGTCTTGAGGTAGTTTTTGGAATTGAGGATGATATTGTGGCGGAGTCCGTGGATATCTACAAATGATGTGGCCCGACTATCTTCATCAATTGATGCAAACAAATCGTCCTCATCCAATTCTTGTCCATTGAACTCTATATCACTTCGGCCACGAATGCCAAATATTTTGAAATTACCCCATTTGCTATGGCCAAAATCTAAGTGGTAAGTCAAATCATTGTACTTAGGCAATGCATTAGTGCCTGCTGCAATAGTAAATCCCAAATTGTTGGCCAGCTGCAATACACTGTATCTATAACTTACCAAATAAGAGCTGTTGTTTTTTTTACTCAATGGACCTTCAGCCATGGCTTCCATCCCACTAAAGGCCATTTGAACGGTAAATTCATGTTTGTCTTTATTGCCCGTCCTAAACCCGATATCAAATACACCAGCCAAAGCATTTCCATATTCAGCGGGAAAAGCAGATGTAATGAAGTCTGAGTTTTTTAATAGGTTCGTATTGAGAGCGCTCACTGGACCACCCGTAGTACCCAATGTAGAAAAGTGGTTGGGATTGGGTATCGGCACACCTTCAAGACGCCAGAGAACACCTACTGGACTATTGCCTCGAATCACTATATCATTGCGACTATCATTGCCATTGGATACACCTGCAAAATTGGAGACTAATCTACTTGGATCATTCCTACCCCCATTAAATCTTGTCACTTCTTCGAGTGAGAAAGTTCTTGCGCTCACCGTCGCCATTTCATTGATAGTTTTATCCTTGGGAGTCTGACCGCTTATAGTCACTTCTTGTAGTACTTCCGATGATTCTTGCAGTTTTATTTCTAGTACAGTTTCTTTGGCTGATGTTACTAATACATTAGGTATAGTAGCTGTCTCATAACCTAAATATTGTACTACTATGACATACCTTTTGGGCTCAACACCGTCAATACGAAAATAACCCATTTCATCACTCACTGTACCTTTGAAAAAATCACCCTTGTCATCAAAAACTGAAACAGTGGCGCTAAATATGCCTTGTTCGAGTATTTTGTCTATGATGCGGCCTTTGATATTACTATTCTGAGCATTGACGAAGTGACTACCTAAAAGAACTATTAAAAAAATCCAAAATTTATTCATGATACACATTTTTTAATTTATGTCACAAAAGTACGCCCGCAGTAAATATCTAAAAAGTCAATATCTATGAATTGAAGCGATGGGAATATGAAGTGTAGGTATTAAGGTTTGAATTGTATTTGTATTAATATCTTTTAAAAGCTCATATCATGTTCTTATACTACTACCAAAAACACCTACAAGATATAACACCAACATAAATCAGCCAAAACAGAAAGGCACATTAATCCTGACCGATTATAACCAATTATATTTGGCCAAAATTAAATATTTTATATAGTTTTGGCTGATTATAATTATTTATATTTAGCCAAAATAGAATATTTTATATATTTTTGGCTGATTATAATCATTTATATTTGGCCAAAATATAATAATATTTGTATCTTTGTGCTTTATTTCCTTATAAAATAGTCATCTATGCAACTTATCGGCAGGAAAGAAGAGCAAAAAACATTTAAGCACTTGATGCAGTCATCGGAGTCAAAACTTGTGGCTGTGTATGGAAGGAGACGTATTGGAAAAACATTCTTGATAAGAAAATATTTCGATACTAAATTTACATTTGAAATTGTGGGACTGCACAATGGAAGTATGAAAGACCAAATAGGACATTTTGTGCAGACAATGGTACGTCATGGATATGCTGAGGCCATGGTAGCACATCCTACCACATGGATGGAGGCTTTTGAGTTATTTGCTTTATATTTAGAAAGTAGGAAAGGAAAAGGAAAAAAAGTGCTATTTTTCGACGAATTACCATGGTTTGACACACCGCGATCTAAGTTTTTGATGGCATTTGAGCACTTCTGGAACGCCTATTGTACCAAAAGATCAGATATTCTATTGATAATATGTGGCTCATCTGCATCATGGATGATTAAAAAAATATTACAAAACAAAGGAGGCCTACACAATAGAATATCAGAAAAAATGCAGATCCTGCCCTTTACTTTGGCAGAAACACAATTATTTCTCAATGAAAAAGGTGTCAAGTGGTCAATCTATGATATCGCTCAGTTTTATATGATGGCGGGCGGCATACCCTATTATCTTGATGCTATCAGAAAAGGAGAAAGTGTCACTCAATGCATAGACAGGCTCTGTTTTCAAAAAACTGGATTACTTTACAATGAATTTCAAGAGCTTTACAGTTCATTATTTTCTAATAGCGAAAATCATAAAAAAATAATTCATACCTTAGCCGCATCAAAAAGCGGATTGAGCCGAGATGAATTAATAGCCCAATCAGGCCTTCCATCGGGAGGAAATTTAAGCTCTACTATCGACGAATTGGAGAGCTCTGGCTTTATTGCTACAAAGGCACCATACGGCCTAAAACATAACAAAATATTGTACAAAATAGATGATTTTTTTACACTATTCTATATGAAATTCATGCAAAACAGGTCTGTACGTCAACAAGAAAACTGGACAAAATTGGTCAAAAATCAGTCATGGGTCAGTTGGTCGGGATTTGCATTTGAAAGATTGTGTTTTGCGCACATGGATCAAATCAAAAAAGCGCTAGGACTAAGTGTCATACAAACCCATATATACACTTGGAGGTCCAATGATCTGAATGATGGAGCACAAATTGACCTACTAATAGATAGAGCTGATGGTATAGTCAATGTTTGTGAAATCAAATTTGCCCACTCGGAGTTTACCATAGATAAGGCTTATGCTTCAAACCTCAGAAACAAAATCGCTGCCTTCTCACAACTTGTAAAGAAAAAAAGTATTTTTCTCACTATGGTCACCACTTTTGGCACAAAAGACAATGC
>DAIPYV010000249.1:0-4063 GCA_036782555.1 Saprospiraceae bacterium | reverse complement strand
CACAGGGTGCAGGGCAAATTC
The DNA here is from genome assembly GCA_036782555.1 of Saprospiraceae bacterium. Lineage (GTDB taxonomy): Bacteria > Bacteroidota > Bacteroidia > Chitinophagales > Saprospiraceae > OLB9. Next base: position 4,042 of record DAIPYV010000249.1, on the reverse strand, counting down.
GGCCTGTAAACTCAGGGAAATTGTTAGTACTTTTAAGTATATGATAGGCTTTTTGCCACTTTTTTTGATATACAGCATCATTAAATTCCGGGATGATATTGCCCAATGGGCAGCCACTCGTACAGAATGGCACACCACAATCCATACATCTTGCCGCTTGAGCATGGATAGTTTTATCGTCAGGTTTATTAATAAATTCATTATAATGCCGCACACGCTGCTCTACTGACTCTTTAGGAGGCATCGCCCTATCATACAATAAAAATCCGTCTGCTTTTGCCATAATCCGTCTATTTAATTGCTAATGTTTTCTTTTTTAGTTCTAAAACTACCTTGTAATCCCGTGGGAAAATTTTGACAAAATGCTCCTTGTTTTCATCTAAACTTTTCACAAGATAATTGGCCAGTTTACTTTCCGTATGATTAAAATGTTGGGTCAACAAGTCGAATACGATATCAAAATCTTCGTCAGTCATTGTATCAATATCGGCCATATCATTATTGAAATTTTGGGCCAAACTCTTATGAATATCCCACACATAGGCAATTCCGCCACTCATACCTGCGCCAAAATTCCGCCCTACATTTCCCAAAATGAGTACTGTACCTCCCGTCATATATTCACAGCCGTGGTCTCCTACACCTTCTACTACAGCTACTGCTCCAGAATTGCGCACAGCAAATCTCTCGCCTGCCATTCCATTGATAAATACTTTTCCTCCTGTGGCACCATACAAAGCTACATTTCCTACAATGCTGTTTTCGTGCGCCTCTAAGCGAGACTCCTTGTCTGTAAAGACGACTAGGTTTGCCCCCGAAAGTCCTTTGCCAAAATAATCATTGGCGTCACCTTCCAGCTTTAAAGTGATGCCTTTATTGCAAAAAGCACCAAAACTTTGACCTGCTGTACCTTTAAAATTGAAAACCATTGTATCCTCAGGTAAGCCTTCAGATTTATAAATTTTGGTCAATTCGTGTGAAAAAATCGTTCCTATGGTCCTATCCGTATTGCGAATGAGGAAAGAAATTTCTAATTTTTCTCCCGTTTTTAAAGTATTTTGAGCGGCTTCTAACATTTTCCACGATAGTGAAGAAGTCAATCCGTGGTCTTGTTCTTCAGACTTATAAAGCGAATGCGGAGAATAAACACGCTCCAATAGATGTGATAAATCCACTTTTTGGTGTTTCCAGAATTTAAAATCATTTCTTTTAGATAAGCATTGGTACTGTCCTACCATTTCGTCTATTGTTTTGAATCCTAAGTTGGCCATATATTCCTGAACTTCCATGGCCAAAAAAGTAAAATAATGGACTAAATGATCAGGATTGCCTTGGAATCTTTTGCGCAATTCAGGATTTTGGGTGGCGATACCTACTGGGCATGTATTGAGGTGACATTTGCGCATTAAAATGCATCCCTGAACGACCAATGCGGAAGTGGCCACACCCCATTCTTCAGCACCTAATAAAGTAGCGACTACGATATCTCTACCTGTTTTAATCTGTCCATCGGTTTGTAACGTGACACGATGTCTTAATTGGTTTTTGACCAATGTTTGATGTGTTTCTACAAGGCCCATTTCCCAAGGCAAACCAGCATGTCTGATAGAACTCATTGGCGAAGCTCCTGTACCGCCATCGTAACCTGATATGAGGATATGGTCGGCTTTGGCTTTGGCGACGCCACTGGCTATGGTGCCTACACCGGCTTTAGATACCAATTTCACACTGATTCGTGCTTGTCTATTGGCATTTTTGAGGTCAAATATCAATTGGGCTAAGTCCTCAATAGAATAAATATCGTGATGCGGCGGAGGAGATATTAATCCCACTCCAGGTGTGGAATGTCGGGTCTTTCCTATCCAATTATCCACTTTAAATCCTGGTAATTGTCCACCCTCTCCGGGTTTAGCACCTTGAGCCATTTTGATTTGGAGGTCGTCGGCTTCTGTGAGGTATCGAGCTGTTACACCAAAGCGACCTGAGGCTATCTGCTTAATAGCTGACCTCATACTGTCTCCATTGGGTAGGGGTTCGTAACGAGCTTCGTCTTCGCCACCTTCACCGGTATTGCTTTTGGCACCAATGCGATTCATGGCTATGGCCAATGTCGAATGCGCCTCCCATGATATAGACCCGAAAGACATAGCCCCTGAAGCAAACCTTTTTAAAATATTTTCTATAGGTTCAACATCTTCGATAGATATTGAAGGTCTATCGTTTTTAAACTCTAATAAACTTCGCAGGGTAGCTGATTTATCTGTCAGATTATTAGTTTCCGTTGAGTATTTTTTGAACAGTTCGTAATTACCAGTTTGGGTAGATTGTTGCAACAGATGGATAGATTTAGGATTGTAACTGTGATATTCACCGTTGGTTTTCCATTGATAGACGCCACCGTCATTCAATAGCAAATTATCGTTTTCGTCTGCAAATGCTGAGAAGTGATGTGTTAAAACTTCGCGAGCTAAATCATCTAAATCTAATCCATCAATGCGCGTGATGGCACCGGAAAAATAGGAATCTACGACACGTTTATTGATGCCAATGATTTCAAAGGTTTGAGCACCTCTGTAGGATTGTATAGTAGATATACCCATTTTGGAAAATATCTTCAGCAAACCATCATTGACAGCTTTAAAGTAATGTTTTTTGGCCTGTCGATAGTTAATTTCTCCTAAATCTCCTTCTTCAGCCATTTTTCGAATAGAATATAGGGCTAAATACGGATTGATGGCCGTAGCGCCAAAACTCAATAAGGTTGCAAAATGGTGAACTTCCCATGCATCTGCTGCCTCTATCACTATGCCCACTTTACCTCTGGCTCCATTTCTGACTAGGTGGTGATGTACTGCCGAACAAGCTAAAAGTGAGGGTATAGCTGCATGCTTTGAATCTATAGCTCTATCTGAAAGAATTAGAACTTCAAAACCATCACTGACGGCATCCATTGCATACTGGCATAGTCTATCCACTGCTCTTTGAAGACTTCCTTGTTTATTATCAACTTTGAAATAACATTGCAACGTTTTGCTTTGGATATTTCCTTTGTCTATACTTCTGATTTTTTCCAGATGAAAACTATCTAGAATGGGATGCTTAAAAGTGATACATTTGGAGGCTCCTTCGCTCTCTGAAAGGAGATTTCCTCTATTACCCAATGTAGTGGTCAAAGACATGACTAATCGCTCTCGGATGGGGTCAATTGGAGGATTGGTTACTTGAGCAAAGAGTTGTTTGAAATAATTACTAATGTGCTGAGGCTTTTCACTCAAGACAGCAATAGGTGCATCATATCCCATAGAGCCAATAGGTTCTTTACCTGCGATAGCCATATTTTTAAGAATCATCTCTACGTCCTCTCGACTGTAACCAAAGGCTTTTTGATATTTGAAAACGTCTTCGTTGAGAAGCTTTGTAAATCTCAATCTTGGGTCAGGTAGGTCATCCACAGTTACTTTATTTTTTCTTACCCATTCGTCATAGGGTTGAGAAGTACAAATTTCTTTTTTGAGTTCTTCGTCACTGACTATTAGGCCCTTAGTCATATCAACTAAAAACATTTTTCCGGGCTGTAAGCGGCCTTTCTTAGTAATGAGTTTGGGGTCAACGGGTAGAGCACCCGACTCTGAAGACATGATAACTCTATTGTCAGAAGTCAAGGTATATCTTGAAGGTCTCAATCCATTTCTATCCAATATAGCTCCGATTATATCCCCGTCTGTAAACGAAACAGAAGCGGGCCCATCCCACGGCTCCATTAGAAAAGAATGGAATTCGTAAAAATATTTTTTGTAGTCCTCCATATATTCGTGTCCATCCCACGCTTCGGGAATGAGCATCATCATGACATGAGGTAAAGGTCGTCCGGCGTGAACTAAAAGCTCTATCATATTGTCCAAACAAGCTGAATCTGATTGATGATTGGACACCAACGGTAATATCATGTCAAATTCTTGCTGTGTAAACTTGTCGCTTTTAAACTTTTTTTCAGCGGATTTGAGCCAGTTCATATTGCCGTCTATGGTATTGATTTCGCCAT